>JAHRHW010000067.1 GCA_019100305.1 Candidatus Thiodiazotropha taylori
ATCCAAAAACCTGAAAAACGGCCAGGGAAATGGATAGGGATCCAACGGCCTGAGTGTCTCTGTTGTCAGCTCAATACCGGCCGATTCCTGCAGCGGTACACGGATCGACTGTACAATGCTGGAGAGCTGACCGGTTTGCGAATATTGAAGTACTAGGATCTTTTTCATATCTGGATTGGTATCAGTCAGGCACTCTCACCGGGAACGCTCATAGCGCGGTTCAATACGCCAAATTCAAGGCGACAGCTCCGTTTTTGTTACCGGGCAACCCCATTCTGAGTCGGGTGTGATTCAACATGATCCAATTGTTCGGCCTGTTGGGCCCCGTTAAGACGAATCCAATTGGTCCTAATACTAATCCGTTTGACTGAAGCTGTCTCTCATCACTCATAACTATGAGCAGCAGCAAACATTTAACCCTACCTGGCCACCCCATCAGGGGGATTTGACCAACCCGCTGACGAAGGGAACTCCTCGCTCTCTGCAAACCTCGCCTTGATCAGGCGCATGTCTGAAGCCCTGACTGCTGTAATTCAGTCGCCAGATTGAAACATATGAAGGAGATGGAGACAGCTTCAGTCTGCCTATAGCGGGGGATTCTGTCAATTGAGCTGGGATCAGCTCGAAACGTGGGGGATAATCACTTCAACCAGCGGGGATATGACTGCCCCGCTGGTTGAAGGCTGGGATTGGTTACAGTTTACCCTTGATAGTGCGCATCAGATTGACAATATTTTCCGACATCGGTCCAACACGTTCATACTCTCTTTCCGCACCAGCCATGTCACCGCTGCGTTTCAGGTCGGCAATTGTCTTGATCAAATCGTGCAGCTCTTTATGAGGTTTCTCTATCTGATTGATCTCGCTGATATGGCTCAACTCATGCTTACCGTGTTCGTGGTACCACTTGCCGAAGCCACACTGGGTATGGTCGAAGGCAACCCGTTCGTCGAGCGCTCCCTTACCATCCAGAAAACTTCTCAGCTTGGTCTTCCAGCTCAGATGGGCAACCATCGCCTGCTGCAACTGTTTGGCATGGCCATCGCCGATATTGAACTGATCCAGCAAGTGGCTCAACTTGTCCACTTCGACCGACATGTCGGTACTCGCCTCATAGCTGCGGTCTGAATCCTTGTTGGTTGCATCGGCGATCTGGGTGATCTCGATAATGTTTCGATTGATATCCTCAGCCACCGCACTCTGCTCTTCCGCTGCGGTCGCGATCTGAGCGCTCATGCTGGAGATCGAATCGATTACCTGGGTAATCTCTTCGAGCGATTGATGGGCCCGCTCAGCCTGGTCTACGCTCTCAGCCGCCTGCTGCTGACTGGTCTCCATAACGGATACTGTCTCATGCACACCGGACTGCAGACTTTCGATCATCTCCTGAATCTCTTCGGTGGAATCCTGGGTCCGTTTGGCCAGCGTGCGTACCTCGTCGGCCACCACAGCAAAACCCCGTCCCTGCTCACCGGCGCGCGCCGCCTCGATGGCTGCGTTGAGTGCCAGCAGATTGGTCTGATCGGCGATACCGCGGATCACATCCAGCACGGAACCGATCCGCTCGCTGTCCTGGGCCACATGCTGCACCGTATCGACTGCCTTGCCCACATCGGTTGCCAGACGATCGATGCTCTTGGTCACATCCATCACCACTTCCCGACCGGAGTTCGCCTGCTTATCGGCCTCTTGGGCCGCCTCGGCTGTCTGGGTGGTGTTCTGTGCCACTTCGTGCACCGTCGCAGACATCTCGGTCATCGCCGTGGCGACCTGGGTGGTCTGCTCATGCTGCTTGCGGATACCGCTGTTGGTGTGTTCGGCCAGATTGGCAAACTCTCCGATCTGCACACTCAGATTGCCCGCCGAGTTGGAGACGTTCTTTACCATCCCCTCGATTTTGTCTGCAAAACGGTTGTAACCCTTGGACAGTCGTGCCACCTCATCCTCACCGGTCTCGTCCATACGTACCGTCAGATCACCATCCGCCGAGGCGATCCCCTCCATGGCCTGGGCTGCGTTGCAGATCGGCTGCACCACGCCGCGACTGATCAACCAGACCAGCAGACCAATCACCGCCACCGATACCAGCCCCAGAGCAAACAGTATCCAGGTCAGCTGGCTAAACGCTTCAGCGGCCTCGGAACGATCTTTCGCCACCAGCAGCACGCCGATCGGATCACCGGAATAGTTGGTAACATTGGCGGCGTAGTAAGCCACCGGTTTGCCACTCAACTCACCCCGTCCATATTGAGCTTCACCCTTGAGAATCTGACCCAATTGATCCTTGGCAATCAGTTCATTGCCCTGCATGGTGGTGGCGAAGCGCTCCATACTGCCTTTACGGTCGATATAGAGCTCCAGATCCACATCATGGCTCTGCGCGTACTCATCGAAAAAGGCCTGCCCAAAGGACATACCGAACTCGACCGTACCGATATGCTTGCCCTCGTTATTCACCGGAACCAGACCGCGAATTCCCAGACCGGCAACACCAACCTCCAATCCCTGAATCGGTTTCTTGCTACTATTGCCTTCCACCACAGTGAGACGGAAACTGGAGAGGTCATCGCCGAATTTTGCCGGCTTGTGGACGCGCAAATAGGAGGTGGCAGGGGGCTCATGAAACTGGAACTGACGCACCCCGTACTCTTTCTTCAGCTTGGCGAAGCCGGGTACGAACAGGTTGTGCAGGGTCTCCCGGTCCTTGTCGGCAAAGGCCTCCTGGACATCAGGGATACCGGCCACAAGCGCACTCATCGCTCGTGCCAGGCGCCCCTCTGAATCAATACCAGCAACCACATTCTGGTAGATTTCACTCATCTCATTCTTCTCAGAGGTACTCAGAATACCTCCCATGTAGTTGAATGTAGTGACAAGGGTAATAGCCAGAACAACCATTACAGCAACCACGGTAGCAATCACAAACCGCGCGGAAATGCCGATATTGCGGAACATTTTTTAACACCTCAGGAAAGAACTGCGCGTCCCTGTGCGTTAATTACTCAGCCATAAGAGGTAACGGCAAAATGCGAAATTTATTTAGTTCCTTGATCAGAGTTCACAAAAAACCCCGCCTCCTGACGGAGACGGGGTTTTCAGAGGCTATTCAGGGCCTGTTATCTGGCCCCAAGAGCGTTGAGAGGCAATTACATCATGCCGCCCATGCCGCCCATGCCGCCCATGTCACCCATTGGAGGAGCAGCCGCTTCATCCTTAGGCTCATCGGCAACCATGCACTCGGTGGTGACCATCAGACCGGCAACAGAAGAGGCATTCTGCAGCGCGGAACGGGTAACCTTGGTGGGATCCAGGATACCCATCTCCATCATGTCACCATAGGTGTCATTGGAGGCATTGAAACCGAAGTTACCTTCGCCAGCGCGTACCTTGTCCAGAACCACGGATGGCTCGCCACCCGCATTGGCAACGATCTGACGCAGCGGCTCTTCCATGGAGCGGCGGGCAATACCGATACCGACATCCTGATCGTGGTTTTCACCTGTCAGGTCGGCCAGTGCAGAGAGTGAACGAACCAGCGCCACACCACCGCCGGGGACAACCCCCTCTTCAACGGCGGCACGGGTCGCATGCAGAGCATCTTCAACACGTGCTTTCTTCTCTTTCATCTCAACCTCGGTGGCGGCACCGACTTTGATCACCGCAACACCGCCGGCCAGCTTGGCAACCCGCTCCTGCAGCTTTTCACGGTCATAGTCGGAAGAGGTCTCTTCGATCTGTGAACGAATCTGTTCGACGCGGGCTTTGATATCCCCTTCCACGCCGGCACCATCGATGACGGTGGTCTCTTCTTTGGTGATGGTCACTTTCTTGGCGCTGCCCAGGTCATCCAGGGTAGCCTTCTCAAGCGACAGACCAACCTCTTCAGAGATCACGGTACCACCGGTCAGGATCGCGATATCCTGCAGCATGGCTTTACGACGATCGCCGAAACCAGGGGCTTTGACCGCAGTCACTTTGACGATTCCGCGCAGGTTATTGACCACCAGTGTGGCCAGCGCTTCGCCTTCCACGTCTTCAGCGATGATCAGCAGTGGCTTGCCGGCTTTGGCTACACCTTCCAGCACGGGCAGCAGGTCACGAATGTTGGAGATTTTTTTGTCGTGCAGCAGGATGAAGGGCTCGTCCAGTTCAGCGGCCTGGTTCTGCTGATTGGTGACAAAATAGGGGGAGAGGTAGCCGCGATCGAACTGCATACCCTCAACAACGTCGAGTTCATTCTGCAGGGCAGAACCCTCTTCAACGGTGATGACTCCCTCTTTACCGACTTTCTGCATCGCTTCAGCGATGATGTCACCCACATTGGCGTCGGAGTTGGCGGAGATGGTGCCTACCTGGGCGATCTCCTTGTCATCGGAACAGGGGCGGGAGATGTTCTTCAGCTCTTCAACCGCCGCCACGACAGCTTTGTCGATGCCACGCTTCAGGTCCATCGGGTTCATACCGGCGGCAACCGCTTTCAGGCCTTCACGAACCATCGCCTGAGCCAGTACGGTCGCTGTGGTGGTACCGTCACCAGCCACATCGGAAGTCTGCGAGGAGACCTCTTTGACCATCTGTGCGCCCATGTTCTCGAACTTGTCGGAGAGTTCGATCTCTTTCGCCACAGAGACACCGTCTTTGGTCACAGTCGGTGCACCAAAACTCTTCTCGAGGACCACGTTGCGACCCTTCGGGCCGAGGGTTACCTTGACCGCGTTGGCCAGGATGTTAACGCCCTTGATCATACGTTGACGGGCGTCATCACCAAATTGTACTTCTTTTGCACTCATGTCTTAATTTCCTTGGAAAATGTTGAGATTCGTCATCAGGCTTTGCCTGATCGGGTCATCGCTGATACGGAATCAGCCCTCGATCACACCCATGATGTCTTCTTCGCGCATGACCAGGACTTCCTCGCCACCCACTTTCACTTCGGTACCGGAGTATTTGCCGAACAGGACTCTGTCTCCGACTTTGACATCCAGCGGACGGGACTCGCCGCTGTTGGTTACTTTGCCGTTACCCACGGCCAGCACTTCACCCTCTACGGGCTTCTCAGTGGCTGCATCAGGGAGCACGATGCCACCCGGGCTGGTGCGCTCTTCTTCCATACGACGAACGATTACGCGATCGTGCAGCGGACGAATATTCATCGACTGTTTCTCCTAAGCTATATATTTGGTGTTTTTAATCGAATGATTTGATTTGTCAGTTGGCAAGCTTGTTAGCACTCGCCTTCACTGAGTGCTAATAATAGAGGCAAAACTCCGAGAGTCAAGACCGTCGGGAAATATTTTCAGGCTCCCGCTTCAGTTCAGAATCAATTTACCGCTTTTTTGTGTGATAATAGAGAGCTGAATAACGATAAGGGGAGGCAATTCAAGGCAGCCGGAGTGATCCAGTCACTGTGGCCGACCGTGTTATTTTGCAAATTTTCAATAGCAATACCATCACCCTGCATTACCATTCTGTGCAGTGCAACCAATCAGCCATACTCCGGGAGATCACCATGGCAGAAGAGAAGCCAGAGAAAAAAGAGAAAATTAAGAAGCCTAAGAAGATCGACAATAAAGTCTATGAGAAAGAGCTTTTCAAGCTTCAATTGGAGCTGGTTAAACTCCAGGAGTGGATAAAACACAAAGGTCTGAAGGTTGTTGTCATCTTCGAAGGTCGCGATGCCGCTGGCAAAGGGGGCGTGATCAAGCGTATCACCCAGCACCTCAACCCACGCATCTGTCGCGTTGTCGCCCTGCCGGCCCCAACCGAACGAGAACAGACCCAATGGTATTTTCAACGTTATGTCCCCCATCTACCCGCAGCCGGTGAGATGGTGCTGTTCGACCGCAGTTGGTACAACCGGGCCGGTGTTGAAAAGGTCATGGGATTCTGTAATGAGGATGAATATCAGGAGTTCATGCGTTCCTGCCCGGAATTTGAAAGAATGCTGGTGCGCTCGGGCATCATACTCCTGAAATACTGGTTCTCAGTCTCCGACGAAGAGCAGGAACGTCGATTCCAAAGTCGCCTGGAAGAGCCGCACAAACGTTGGAAACTGAGTCCGATGGACCTGGAGTCACGCTCCCGCTGGCTTGAATACTCAAGGGCCAAGGATGAGATGTTCGCCCACACCGATATCAAGCAGGCCCCTTGGTACGTGGTCCACTCAGACGTCAAAAAGCATGCTCGGCTGAACTGCATCGCCCATCTGCTGGACCAAATTCCCTATGAGGACCTGACACCGGAGTCTATCGAACTGCCGCAACGCACGGAGAACACCGGCTATGTCAGACCACCGATCACCGATCAGACTTTCGTACCGGACGTCTATCCCTAACCTATCGATCCTCTGGCCAGTTATCCTTGAGATGCCTGGCCGACATCAGGGTGGGGCCCCGCCCCACCAATCGCCGTCGACAGTTACTCGTCTTCGCGACGGAACTCCCCTTCGATCACCCGTTTCCGCTCACCATTCTGTGGCTCATAATGGTCCGATTGCATCGGACGCATGACTCCACTACTCTGTAGGCCCACGGTCAACAACCAGCGTCTGACCCAAGGAATGAGGAAGATGAAGCCTACGATATCGGTAACGAACCCGGGCAGCAGCAGCAGAAAACCACAGACCAGCAATACCGCACCCTCCATCATATCGATGGCCGGCACCTCACCACGATCCATGGCATCCCGCACCCGGCCAAAGGTGGATACCCCCTGGGCACGCACCATCCAGCCACCCAGCACAGCGGTAAACAGGGTCAGGGAGAGGGTGGCGATCACACCGATCTGCCCGCCCACCTTGATCAGAAAATAGAGCTCGACAAGGGGTATGCCGACAAATAACAACAAAACAATTAACAGGGGATTCATAGGGCAGAGCTTACGCCGCCGTACTAAGTCACACAAGCAACAGTGAATTTCGCACTTAACATCATGACCAGATGCTATACCTTTAACAAACAGGACTTCACAGGGGATCAGAATGAGTATGCAATTCCAGAGTAAAATATCGTCTTCTTTCAAAACAGCATCCTGGATTACGGTTGCTGCACTAATCGGGCTGGCAGGCTGCGGCGGAACCATGCCCACCATGGGTGGATCCTCGGGTAATACGGTAACCGGCGCAGCGGGTGGTGAGACATCTTCCGGTGCCAATAGCCAACTGGAGAACTGCGATGAAACCCTCGGTACCCTGGCCGTAGTGGAAGATCAGTCCGCACCCTGGTGGCACACCTACAGAAGACGCTACCCAACCCTCGGCACCACCGTGCCAGTACTGCGCATGATGATTCAGCAGTCGAATTGCTTTGTTGTCGTCGAGCGGGGCCGCGCCATGAACAACATGATGCAGGAGCGGGCGCTGATGCAGTCCGGCGAGATGCGCGAGGGGAGCAATTTCGGCAAGGGTCAGATGGTCGCTGCCGACTACACCATGAATCCCAGCATTCAGTTCTCTGAAAAGGGCACAGGCGGTCTCGGGGCAACCGTCGGCGGTCTGCTCGGCAACTATCGGCTCGGACGACTGGCGGGCGGAGTGAAATCCAACGAAGCGGCCACCACCCTTCTGCTGATCGACAACCGTTCAGGGGTTCAGGTTTCTGCAGCCGTGGGCAGCGCCCAGAACTTTGACTTCAATCTCTGGGGCGGCCTCTTCGCTGGCGGCGGATGGGGCAGCGTCAAAGGCTTTACTGATACTCCGGAAGGTAAGGTCGTAACTGCCGCTTTCGCCGACTCTTACAACCAGATGGTCAGGGCCTTGCGAAACTACAAGGCACAAACCGTCAAGGGTGGCCTGGGTAAGGGCGGACGCTTGAAAGTCAGCGAATAAACAGATCACCTAAAATGCACAGCGACCGGCTTGAACCGGTCGCTGCTGCTCTGAGGCTCTGTTGGGCAGACCATCATCCCACTCCCGGCCACCCCACCTCAGCCCCATTTCCAGCCAGTGCACCAAAGCATTTCCCCCTGAACTCACAAGGGTTTACCGTAACAGGGATAAATCCGCCGGGACCGGTTCTCTTTGCTTGCTGAGGCCGGATAGTGTATTTTGCCGCGCATGCCGACCTCACTCCTGCTGATGCTCTGTACCGTCCCCGACCGCGGCACTGCCGAGCGTCTTGCCGGAATGCTGGTAGAACAGGAACTGGCTGCCTGCGTCAATCTCTCTGCACCGATCACCTCGATCTATCGCTGGCAGGGAAAAACCGAGCAGTCCGAGGAGATCCTGCTACTGATAAAAACCACAAAGGAGCGCTACCAGGCTTGTGAGTCGGCACTCCGGGCGGAACATCCCTATGAACTTCCGGAAATCATTGCAGTCCCTGTAGAACAGGGGCTGGATGACTACGTAAACTGGGTGGAGAGATGCACAAACCAATCAATTTGATCGTCCTGTTCCTGCTACTTACAGGACTGGCGGGCACAATCCCGGCTGACTGGAACGAAGATGAGCTGCTGATGCCGGATCAGGCTTTCCAGATATCTGCACAGAGCGTCACAGCCGATAGCCTTAAAGTCGAATGGCGTATTGCTGACGGCTACTACATGTACCGGGACAAAATCCATTTCGATACGGAAGCAATCGGTATCGAACTGGGTGAACCCGGCCTCTCTAAGGCAAAGATCAAACAGGACGAGTTCTTTGGCGAAGTAGCCATATACCGCAATAAAGCGGTGGCCGAAATTCCACTCAAACGGATTCAGGGTTCAACTGAAACCCTGCTGTTGAAAGCACGCTCCCAGGGCTGTGCGGACCAGGGCATCTGCTTTCCTCCACACATGCAGGAGGTTCGTCTGGCACTGCTACCGATGCCGGCGGAAAACGCAGCAGCAGAGAACCCTATCCCAAGCCTGGCCCTGGAAGATAGCGCCCCCCTGTTCGACAACGGCGAGGAGGATGAGCTGCTTGAGCCGGATCAGGCCTACCAGCTGAGCGCGAGAGTTGAGGATGGCACCCATCTGCAACTCGACTGGGCAATTGCCAAAGGCACCTATCTCTATCAGGATAAGATCAAACTCTCCCTGGCAGAGAATCAGACCGCTGTTTTGGGCCAGTTTGAACTACCCCAGGCCGAGATCAAACAGGATTCGGTCCGCCCTGACGGTACAATCGGCGATGTAGCGGTCTATCACGATCAGCTGGCGCTGAACGTACCGTTGGTGAGAAGCAGCACGGACCCGGGCGAGGTAGTCCTCGAAGCGAAGTATCAGGGCTGCGCTGAGATCGGCGTCTGCTATCCACCAATCACCAAACAGTTCACTCTCAGCCTGCCTGGCATCTCCGCCGCCCAGGCGGAGGAGTCAGCCGCTGCGGTGGCCAGCACTTCAGCGCCACCCCCCGAGCAACTCCAGTCTGAGACAGATGAGATCACCAACACCCTGAAAGGCGGCTCGACCCTGGTGGTCATCGGCATCTTCTTTCTACTGGGGCTGGGCCTCGCCTTTACCCCTTGCATCTTTCCGATGATTCCAATCCTATCCGGCATCATTGCAGGACATGGGGATCAGATCACCACCCGCAAGGCCTTTGTACTATCGCTGGTCTATGTCCTGGCCATGGCGATCACCTACACCATCGCGGGTGTCCTGGCCGGACTCTTCGGAGAGAACCTCCAGGCCTATTTCCAGAATCCCTGGATCCTCTCTTCATTCGCATTGGTGTTTGTGCTGCTCGCCCTGTCGATGTTCGGATTTTACGACCTGCAACTGCCCAGCAGTCTGCAGAGCCGACTCACTGAAGTCAGCAATAAACAACAGGGCGGCTCACTTGCCGGGGTTGCCATCATGGGCTTTCTCTCCGCCCTGATCGTCGGCCCTTGTGTGGCCCCACCGCTGGCCGGCGCATTGATCTATATCGGCCAGACCGGAGACGCCCTGCTGGGTGGCCTGGCACTGTTTGCCCTCAGTATGGGAATGGGCGCACCTTTGATTGCCATTGGCACTTCGGCAGGCAAGCTGCTGCCCAGAGCGGGCGGCTGGATGGATGCGGTCAAAGCCGTTTTCGGCGTGGCCCTGCTGGGTGTTGCGATCGTCATGCTCGAACGCATCATCCCGGCCGAAGTGGCTATGCTGCTGTGGGGTATTCTGCTGATCATTTCAGCGATCTATATGGGCGCACTGCGTAATCTTCAGATTGAGGCCAGCGGCTGGCAGAAACTGTGGAAAGGTCTGGGTGTGGTATTCCTCGTCTACGGCACCTTGATGCTGGTCGGCGCCGCGGCCGGCGGCAAAGACACCCTGCAGCCACTGCGTGGATTAGCCGTCGGCGGCGGTTCAGGGGCCGCCCATCAGGAGCTGGTCTTCAAACGGATAAAAAGCCTACAGGATCTCCAGCAGGAAGTAGCCTCCGCCTCTGCCGCAGGGAAATCGGTGATGCTCGACTTCTACGCTGATTGGTGTGTCTCATGCAAGGAGATGGAGAAGTACACCTTCACCGATGCGGGCGTGATCGCCGCACTCAGCAATACCATCCTGCTGCAGGCCGACGTCACCGCCAACGATGATATCGACCAGGCACTGCTGCAGGGGCACTTCGGCCTTCCCGGACCTCCAGCGATCATTTTCTATGGTGCGGACGGCCAGGAGCGTAAAGCCTACCGGGTGGTCGGATTCAAACCGGCGGATGCCTTCGCTGAACATGCGCAACAGGCGATAAAGTAACAGGATTCCAGACTCTGACGGTTGCACCATCAAGGTGCATCAGGGCTTCAAGAGGCCTCTGCAACTCGATTACACACCGATAAATTGTAACGATCTTGATAAGTTCTGCATTGAAACTGGACAAAACCGCGCTGATCTTGCAGAATTACATTCATCTCATACAGATACCGCAAAACCGATCCCCAGGCAGGTAAATCGGGACAACGATAGGCGGTTTTCTTCATAACTCATTGTCCGGGAACACAGAAACATGGCGACCATTCTTATCCTAAATGGCCCCAATCTGAATCTGCTTGGTGTCCGTGAACCCAAACACTACGGCCATGAGTCCTTAAATGAGATCAGCCAGAATTTGAAGCAGCTGGCCGACCAGCTCGGCCACGAAGTCGACTTCCGTCAATCAAATGCTGAACACGAACTGCTCACCTGGATCCACCAGGCCTATGAGCAGAAGGTCGCCTACATCATCTTCAATCCGGCCGCCTTCACCCACACCAGTGTCGCCCTTAGGGACGCCCTGCTGGGAACCGGCATACCCTATATAGAAGTTCATCTCTCCAATGTGCACGCCAGAGAGGAGTTCAGAAAACACTCCTACTTCTCGGATAAGGCCGAAGGCGTCATCAGCGGCCTCGGTGCCCAGGGTTATGAACTTGCATTGCAAGCCGCTGCCGCGCGGCTCAACAAATAAACAATCTTAGAGAAATAATCATCATGGATATTCGCAAAGTAAAAAAATTGATCGAATTGCTTGAGGAGTCGGATGTTGCGGAGATTGAAATCCACGAAGGAGAGGAATCGGTCCGCATCAGTCGCAACAGTTCCATGCCCGCTCCACTTGCCGCACCGGTAGCGGCACCCGCCGCCGCTCCGGCAGCCGCGCCTGCCGCACCGGCTGCAGCCCCGGCAGTGGAGAGTGAGCCATCAGAGGAGATCCAGGGTCATGCGGTACGCTCGCCCATGGTCGGTACCTTCTATCGCTCCCCATCACCTGGCAGCAAGCCATTTGTCGAAGAGGGTCAGCAGGTCAGCGTCGGCGATACCTTGTGTATCATCGAAGCCATGAAGATCCTCAATCAGATCGAATCCGACAAAGCGGGAACCGTCAGAAAGATCCTGGTCGATAACGGTCAGCCGGTGGAATACAACGAACCCCTATACATCATTGATTGAGTAGCCCCATGATAGACAAGATAGTAATCGCCAATCGTGGTGAAATTGCGCTGCGCATTCTACGTGCCTGCAAAGAGCTGGGCATCAAGACCGTTGCCGTCCATTCCGAAGCGGACCGAGACCTGAAACATGTTCTGCTTGCCGACGAATCGGTCTGCATCGGACCTGCACCTTCTACAGAAAGCTATCTCAACGTACCTGCCATCATCAGTGCTGCAGAGGTCACCGATTCGGTGGCAATCCATCCCGGATATGGATTTCTCTCAGAGAACGCTGACTTTGCGGAAAGGGTGGAGAACAGCGGCTTTATCTTTATCGGTCCGAAAGCTGACACGATTCGCGTCATGGGTGACAAAGTTGCCGCCATTGACGCCATGATCAAGGCCAAAGTACCGACGGTTCCAGGCTCAAACGGCCCACTCGACAACAACTCCAAGCGCACCAGAGAACTGGCCAATGAGATCGGCTATCCGGTGATCATCAAAGCGGCCGGCGGTGGTGGCGGTCGTGGTATGCGGGTGGTTCACTCTGAAGCCACCCTGTTGAATGCTGTGGCCATGACCAAGGCTGAAGCGGATGCGGCATTCGGCAATGCCACCGTCTATATGGAGAAGTTTCTTGAAAACCCACGTCATGTCGAGTTCCAGGTGCTTTCCGATACCCACGGTAACGCCATTCATCTCGGTGAACGGGATTGCTCCATGCAGCGTCGTCATCAGAAAGTTGTCGAAGAGGCGCCGGCACCAGGCATCACGGAACAGCAACGCATGGATGTGGGTGAACGCTGTGCCGAAGCCTGTCGCCAGATCGGTTACCGCGGTGCAGGAACCTTCGAATTTCTCTATGAGAATGGTGAGTTCTACTTCATCGAGATGAATACCCGGGTACAGGTCGAACACCCGGTAACCGAACTGATCACCGGTGTCGATATCGTCAAGGAGCAGATCCTCATTGCTGCCGGTGAACCACTCAGATTCAAACAGAGTGATATCAAGTTGCAGGGGCATGCGGTGGAGTGCCGCATCAATGCGGAGGATCCGGACAACTTCATGCCCAGCCCGGGCACCATTACGCAACTGCATACCGCAGGTGGACCTGGCATTCGGGTCGATACCCATATCTATAATGGCTATAAAGTACCGCCCTACTACGACTCCATGATCGGTAAATTGATTGCCCATGGTGAAGACCGTGATGTGGCCATCGCGCGCATGAGAATCGCACTGCAGGAGATGGTGATCAGCGGTATCAAGACCAACATCCCGCTGCACCAGGATATTATGCGTGACAGCGCATTCAATGCAGGTGGCGCCAATATTCACTACCTGGAAAAGAAACTGGGGCTATAGAGCTTGGCCTGATGTCGTGGCTTCAACTCTCACTCGATACCAGCGAGGAGCAGGCACCGATCCTGGAGCTGGTGTTCGAGAATCTGGGGGCACTCTCTGTAACCCTCGGCGATGCGGGGGATCAGCCACTGCTTGAGACACCGCCCGCCAGTGAGCAGCTTTGGCAGCACACCCGGGTTACCGCCCTGTTCGAAGGTGAGCAGGATCAGCAACAGCTTCAACAGACCCTTAACCAGGCACTGAGCGAAGAGCTGCTCAACAAGATTTGTTGGGAGCGGATCGAGGATCGTATCTGGGAAAGGGTCTGGCTGGAACATTTCAAACCCATGTCATTCGGCAAACGCTTATGGGTATGCCCGGCTGGCAAACAGATCTCACAACCCGATGGGGTGGTCATTCAACTGGATCCAGGCCTGGCATTCGGCACCGGCACCCATCCGACTACCGCGCTCTGCCTGACCTGGCTGGACAGTCAGACACTAACCGGTAAAACCGTGATCGACTATGGCTGCGGCTCCGGCATTTTGGCAATTGCGGCGCTCAAGCTGGGTGCCTCTTCGGTAATCGCCATAGACCACGACCCACAGGCACTGCAGGCGAGCCAGGACAATGCGCTGAAGAACGGCGTTGCAGACCGACTCTCGACCCACCTGCCAGATGAAGCGCCGGTAGACAAAGCCGATTACCTGGTAGCGAATATCCTAGCCGGGCCACTGATCGAACTTGCACCACAACTGATTGAGCGCATCAAACCGAATGGACAGTTCGCCTTATCGGGTATTCTTGCCGAGCAGGCCGATGAGCTGATCCAACACTATCGCCCCTTTGCCTCGCTTGAGCCGCTCAAGCAACAGGAGGAGTGGATTCTGATCAGCGGCGTCAATCGCAAAAATGCATGACAAGAGGGCATTCAGGATTGCCAAGGATTTTGCTACAGTCTTACTTA
>JAHRHW010000486.1 GCA_019100305.1 Candidatus Thiodiazotropha taylori
CCCCTTCATGTTCTGCCAACAGCTTTTGCGCCGCCAGAATCTCCTCATCGTTGCACTCGTCAAACCAGCCACCAGACTCCTGCTGGACTTTCCAGGCCTGATTCCAGGACTGAGGATTACCGATACGGATCGCGGTAGCGACGGTTTCAGGATCTTTTACCGGTCCACCACGCATGAATGGTGCAGAACCCGAGGCCTGATAGCCGACCATTTTTGGTCGTTTACCGGTGATAGCGCCTCCGGCAAATTTACACTGACCACCGCAGTAGGCACAGGCATCCGTGACCTTCTCGCCACTGGTGCAACTGTACTCACAGTAGCCGATCCAGTGAGCGGTGATATTGCCGGCATTGCCCACCGGCAGACAGTGGAAATCGGGTGCATGGCCCAACTCCTCGACAATCTCGAAGGCTGCGGTCTTCTGCCCCTGCAGACGATAAGGATTGATCGAGTTGACGATCGTTACTGGAGCGTGATCAGCTACATCCTTGACCAGCTGCATACCATCATCAAAGTTACCCCTGATCTGGATGGTTATGGCGCCGTACATCATTGCCTGAGCCAGCTTTCCCATGGCAATCTTGCCATCGGGGATCAGCACGAAGGCGGTGATTCCGGCTCTTGCCGCGTATGCAGCCGCTGCCGCAGAGGTATTGCCGGTGGAAGCACAAATAATCGCTTTACTGCCCTCTTCCACAGCTTTGGTGACCGCCATGGTCATGCCCCTGTCCTTGAATGAACCAGTCGGATTCAGACCTTCATACTTTACGTAGATGTCCACATCCTTACCCAGTTGTGATGGAATATTGTGCAGGCGTATCAGTGGTGTATTACCCTCTCCCAGACTGATTATCCGGGTATCATCGTGCACAGGCAGTCGGTCACGGTAACGGTCGATCAATCCAGTGTATCGGGGACGGAATGACATGATATTTAAACCTCAATAAATCTTGTTCTTGATCTCATGGAGTCTGATACTCAGGCAGACCCCCCTTTCGAAACTCACTGCTCTATCGATCGGCGACTAGCCATCGAGTCGCTCAATCCTGATCCGCATGATCTGTCCTGAGACGCTCCCCAGCTGTTCAATGGCAGCCAGAGCGTCATTCAGGCGCTTCTCCACGACAGTCTGGGTAATCATAACCAGGGGTACGGTACTGTCACCCTCTGCGGGCTCTTTCTGATGAATCGCTTCAATACTGATCTGAGAATCCGCCAGGATGGTTGCAATTCTGGCGACCACGCCCGGCTTATCTTCAACCTGCATTCTCAAGTAGTAGGCTGATTCGACCTCTTCGATCGACAGGATCGGTAGATCGACCAGCTCTCCAGGTTGAAATGCCAGGTGGGGGACCCGGTTCTCTGAATCGGTGGTCAGTGCCCGCACTACATCCACCACATCGGCCAGCACCGCAGAAGCGGTCGGTTCGGATCCCGCTCCGGCGCCGTAATAGAGTGTTGGTCCCACGGCATCCCCGTTGACCAGTACCGCATTCATCACCCCATCCACGTTGGCGATCAAGCGCCGGTTGGGAATCATCGTGGGATGGACCCGCATCTCGATACCCTTCTCGGTCTTACGGGTCACACCAAGATGTTTGATGCGGTAGCCGAAGTCATTGGCATACTCCACATCCTGAGGCTCAATTTTGGTAATGCCTTCGGTATAGGTTTTTTCAAATTGCAGTGGAATACCAAAAGCGATTGAACCCAGGATCGTCAGTTTGTGGGCCGCATCGATGCCTTCCACATCAAAGGTGGGATCCGCTTCCGCATAACCCAGTGCCTGCGCCTCTTTCAGCACGTCGGAGAACTCACGCCCCTTATCGCGCATCTCGGTCAGAATGAAGTTGCCTGTGCCGTTGATGATACCGGCAATCCATTCGATGCGATTTGCCGCCAACCCTTCACGAACTGCCTTGATAATTGGAATGCCACCAGCCACAGCGGCTTCGAAAGCCACCATCACCCCATGTTTCTGCGCCGCTGCAAATATTTCATTGCCATGCATGGCGATCAACGCCTTATTCGCGGTGACTACATGTTTACCATTTTCGATCGCTTTCAATACCAATTCGCGTGCGGGTGAATAACCGCCGATCAATTCGATGATGATTTCGATTTCCGGGTTGTCCACCACCGCGAAGGCATCGTCACTGATCTCAACCTGATCCAGACCGGACAATCTGCTGGGATCATAGGCCTTGGCCGCTGCATGGGTAATCTGAATACCGCGACCAGCACGACGGGCGATCTCATCGGCATTGCGGGTCAGAACATTCAGCGTACCGCCTCCAACCGTGCCAAGCCCCAACAAACCAACTTTAACTGGATTCAAAGTAATTACTCCTACAGTAGATTGCTCAAGATTCGATCAGTCCGTCTTTACGGAACATATCGCGAATACCCCGCACCGCCTGGCGGGTTCTGTGTTCATTCTCTATCAGACCAAACCGGACA
>JAHRHW010000487.1 GCA_019100305.1 Candidatus Thiodiazotropha taylori
TTACCCCGATAGGCAGCACTGTTGACCACGCTGATCACTCGGGCGGCCACCGTGGGATCCGCCTGTACCACATGGGCGATATCTTCGCTGTCGGAGTTGCTGTCGTTGATCACCTTGGCGATGCGCATGGTGATATCGGGCATGCTCGGCAACTCCAGGGAGTTGTTCTGCACCGCTTCATGGAACTCCCAGTAGAGTTCATCTTCCGGCCCTTCACTGTCCTGCAGCTCAATGGTGTTGTTCGAGCGTTGATTGACCACCGGCGGCAGCCGTTTGATCGCATCGTAGAGCTCACGTGGAATACTCAACAGATCAACGGCAGTCAGGCTGTCTATGGAGACTTCACTCGGGTTCTTTTCCGCCAGTGCAACCAGGCTGCAGGGTTGGTCCGCTTTACAGACGATCTGCTTGCCATCATCGAAACTCACCCTGACAGCTCCCGCCATCAGGTAGAAGACCTGCTCGGTGGTCTCGCCAGCAACCGCGATGCGGGTATCGGCATTACAATGTTCGATATGGGTTTCGGAGAGCACATAGCTCCGCACCCGTTTCGGCAGGTGCCTCAGGATCTCGATCTTCTTGATCCTGTTTTGAGTCACTGCGGTTACACGTTGAATCATCTGCTGGTTGCTCGATCTATTAGAACTTTATCCCTAGCGGTTGGCTTTAACCGCAGAATCGATATTTACCCGATAGGCAGGGAGTCCTGCCTGCTTCAGGCCGATATATTCGGTCGCCAAGTTTAATCTTGCGACAAAGCGTACAATGCTGTTTATTTAGCGACCCGATTGAGCAACTCTTAAGCAACCAGGGTGAAATAATTATGCGTATTGGACAGGGCTATGATGCTCACTGTTTCGAGTTCGGCTCCCCCTTGATACTTGGCGGTGTCGAGGTACCGCATGATCAGGGCCTGAAGGCCCATTCCGATGGGGATGTGCTGATTCATGCGCTGTGCGATGCACTGCTTGGCGCTGCTGCCCTGGGTGACATCGGACGGCATTTTCCCGATCACGACCCTGCCTACGCGGGCATTGACAGTCGGGAACTGCTTCGTCAGGTCATGCAGCAAGTGCAGGAGTTGGGCCTCAAGCTTGCCAATGCGGATATGACCATTATCGCTCAGAAACCCAAGCTGGCACCCTATATCGATGAGATGAGGTCGCTGTTGGCAGGGGATCTGCAAACCAATCTTGATCGGGTCAATATCAAGGCCACCACCACCGAGGGTATGGGGTTTACCGGCCGGGGAGAGGGCATTGCCGCACTCGCCGTCATACTGCTGGTAGAAAAATCCAGTGAGTGATCAACCCTGGACTACCCTGGCGCAGATGCCCTACGCCCATGGCACTCCTGTTGGTCGTGGAGTGATCCGATCCTGCGCGGATGATTTTCAGGTGGATGAAGAGCTCGGTTTCCTGCCAGATGAAGCGGGGGAGCACCTGCTGGTTCAGATCAGAAAAAGAGAGACCAATACCCAGTGGCTTGCCGGGCAGCTGGCGCGCCTCGCCGGGATCGACAGGAAGCATGTGGGTTTCGCCGGTTTGAAAGACCGCCACGCGGTGACCACTCAATGGTTCTCCCTTGGTATGGCGGGTCGACCTGAGCCGGACTGGCAGGCCCTGGATGGGGATCTGATCGAAGTGCTGGCAGTTCACCGGCATAGAAAGAAGTTGCGTCGGGGTAACCTGCGGGGTAATCGTTTCGTGCTCAGAGTCCGGCAGCTCGATGCAGAGCAACAGGCAATTGAAACGCGTCTCCAGCAGTTGCAGGAAGCTGGAATGCCCAACTACTTTGGCGAGCAGCGTTTTGGCCATGATTACAGCAACCTGGATCAGGCAAATCGACTCTTCTCGCCACCCAGACCGCGACTCAATCGATCGTTACGGGGGTTGATTATCTCGGCTGCCAGATCGCAGCTGTTCAATCAGGTTCTGGCCGCCCGGATCGAACAGGGAAACTGGAACCGTCCGATACCAGGCGACTATTTTCAGCTGGATGGCAGTCGGGGCTGTTTTGCAGACCATGAAGAGCAGCCCGAGCGGCTGGTCAGCCGCTGCGCATCATTGGATATTCATCCGACCGGTCCGCTCTGGGGGCGCGGCCGGAGCCTTGTCAAAGAGGCTACAGAGAGTCTGGAAAGACAGCTGTTAAGCCCCTTTGAACTGTGGCGCAATGGGCTGGAACATGTGGGATTGCAACAGGAGCGCAGAGCATTGAGGGTTGCCTTGAAAGGGCTGGAGTGGCAGTTTCTCGAGGAGGGGGATCTGGAGCTGAGGTTTTTTCTGCCTGCCGGGTGTTATGCCACAGCCATGTTGCGGGAACTGCTTTTCTATGAACTTCCGGTAGTCCAGGAGTAGCTTTATTTTATTTTGAAAACAATGATTTATAGTCATTACCCAAGTCTGTATTACCCTGAATAATTGGGGTTGGTAAAAGAGATTCTAAAATATAG
>JAHRHW010000488.1 GCA_019100305.1 Candidatus Thiodiazotropha taylori
CGAAATAGAGGGCTTTGAAGTTATCCCGACTCCATTCATTCAACCTATCTATATGTCTTTGATATCCTTGTAATTTCATCTTTTATTGCAGTTCCGTGTTCGGACTCGCCCCGATTATATGGCATGGTGACAACCTAAGTTCATTTTGATGGGGATCAAACAAGCTTTTTTCAAGGTGCCGTTTTGCATCAAGAACACTCACGTGGATCTGAATGAAAAGGCATTCTTAATGCTTGCTCTCCACAAATCGTCAGCATTGAGTTGCCAGGGCCTGTTAACAGGCCCTTGTTGTGATTTACTGGTAAAGTTGACTTCCCCTGACGCGGAACAGATAGAGCGATGAACAGCAGCCAGTCATCTGAAGACAAGCACGCCAGCGCTGATGCCGTACCTCAACTTGCGGTGAAACGTTTCTGCGACGGCTGCAATTGTGCTCAAGCGGTGATCACCAGCTTTGCCGATCGCTACGGAATCGATACGGAGTTGGCGATGCGCATCAGCTCAGGTCTTGGTGGTGGTGTGGGCCGGATGGGGGATATTTGTGGTACCCTCTCCGGCGCTGCGTTGGTACTGGGCCTGCAAATGGGGCCGAAAACCGCTGCCGACGTGAGTGCCAAGGAGGCGACTTATAACGCCACCAGGCTGCTCCAGGAGCGATTCATGGCACGCCATGGCAGCAATCGCTGCAAGGAACTGCTGCAAAAAGATTTGAGCATCCCCGCTGAATATCAAGAGGCTAAATCTCTTGGATTATTTAAAACCCAATGTCCGGACTATGTCGAGACAGTGGTTACGCTGCTCAACCAGATACTAGTAGAAAGTGAAGCCAAAGAATGAAAGAAAAGATCCTCAACATGCTTGAACTGCAGGACGCGATGAACTGCAAAGTCAACGATGACTGGCGCGATGCCGGTTACCCCTGGTATCGGGCTATCTGGACCGAGTGTGCCGAGATGCTCGATCACTATGGCTGGAAATGGTGGAAGCATCAGAAACCTGATATGGAACAGGTTCATCTCGAGATCATTGATATCTGGCACTTCGCTTTGAGTGATTTGATCCTGCACAATGCCACCCTGGAAGGCGCCGCAGCACAGGCACTCGAAGGTTTGAATCAGGCAACCGACGGGGTCGACCTTCGCAGTTCCATTGAGCAGTTGGCGATGTTCAGCATCAAGACGGAATCGGCCGACATTGGCCACTTTGCCACCATGATGCAGGCAGCCGAACTCAGCTTTGATGATCTCTACAAGACCTATATCGGCAAGAACGTTCTCAACTTCTTCCGTCAGGATCACGGCTACAAGGAGGGTAGCTACATCAAAGTCTGGGATGGCCGGGAGGATAATGAATACCTGTCAGAGATCCTCTCCAAGCTCGATCCGGACAGCGCCGACTTCAGTGACCAGGTTTATCAACAGTTGCAGCAGCACTACCCTGCTGAAACGACTGACAAAAACTAGTGCCTGTTAAGTAAGTACCATTCGGGACTCTTAACACTAACCAGGGGGTAAAGATCGTTGTCGCTGATGCCTTCTGATTTTGACCATCAGGTCATAGGGAAGCAGCCGAGTGTCGGCGACGAAACAGAACGGTACATCTTGAATCGTAAAAGTGATATGGACAATTCTGTGTGGTGATTACCAATGAACCAGTTCACCAGCATCAAACACCTGACCCGACCGGGCCAGGCGACAGTTGATGAACAGATTGTTGATGGGAACCTGTGCATGCCTGGAGAGGCTGTCAGCCACCGCTTGTATGTACTCGGTAATCTCTTCACTACTGTTGAAGTCGGGCAGCAACATCTCTACCAGTAGAGGATGACCACTCTCAGGTTGATAATCACTCACCTCACCCGCCACCGCATAGTGACCCGCTGAAAGGAGGTTCCAGGTAACGATAATATGCTGCTTTTCTATGCCACTCGCATTAGAAAAATCTTCAGTGATCCGTTGCAGGATTCTGCTGATATCCCGTTTTTGCTCGAATGGCAGTGACTTGATGTGAATGAACGGCATGAGTATCAGGAGAGTATCTGCTCCAGCTGTAGCTCGGTATAGCCCGCCTCTTCACCAAACTTCTCAATCAGATCCTCTCCTGCATGTTGTCTTGCCACAGTTTTCTCCTCATTCTGCTCCAGATAGTATTCATAGCGGCTGCGCAGATAACCATGCCGTCGCCAGGCATCCCGTTGACTCAGACCGACCCGTGTTGAGCGCTGGGACCTGAGCAGTTTTGCGGCACCCCTGGGAGACTTCTGCTTACCAGCCTTTTTCTGCTTACGGCTATCCGATTCATCCAGCTTGGTTTTCAGCTTGGCTATGGTTCGTTCACGTTTTTCAATCACCGCTTCGAGCATCTTGATTCTGCTCTTCAGTTCAGAGAGTTTTGCACTCTTCTGCTTGACCTGTTTGCCTATGGTTTTATTCTTTTTACTGAGCTTT
>JAHRHW010000489.1 GCA_019100305.1 Candidatus Thiodiazotropha taylori
GCCACATCGATTACCGCAGCCAGTCCATGTTCGCTATACCCCTCCAGGCTGGCCTTGCCCACAGCTTCACAGGCCTGGTTGATGCGTCTGAGGTCTGCACAAAAAACCAGAAACTCGGCCGCCTTCTCAATCCATATCTGACCACCTGCCGCAACCGCAATCGCCCGTCTCTTTTCCCGCTTTGTCACCCGAATGACGGAATAGGCCTGGATAAAACTTGATGTCGCCGCAGCCTGGCCGCAACTGATCAACGCCTCCAACTGCCCGGGTTCCAGAGGTTTATCGAGAAACCGCCTCACTGAGCGGTGACTGATCTGTAATTGCTGTGTTGCTGTCAGTGCCATGGAAGATCGGCCCCCATAAGAATCGGAATAACCTGCTCAGGTTATCTATTTGCTGATAAAAAACATCCACAAGGGTAATCAATAAGTTTTATGCTGCGATGGAGATGCGATTAAAACAGAAGCTAGATCCTCAAGTAATAATCCATTCAAACGCTATATCTAAATAAGCGCTCTATATCGCCAGCAGGTTCACCGGTGGAACAGGCAGTTCAGATTTGGTGCCCAGTGGCAGACCCCATTCCGCAACATCCTGCTGCCAAGTGTAGTTGAGCAGTCAAAAAACAAGTCAGCTGGTGAAACTTGACCGAATAATGAAATGGATGTTGCCATGTTGATACGACTATTACAATCGACATACTACTGGATATTTCCAATCATCTTCTGGTTGGCACTAACCCTGGTCTCGTTGATTTGGAATCTGAGCGTTATCGACGACTCTGTAGAGAAGATTGCCTTTGAGCGCGGCCAAATCATGTATGAAATGGTCAGACTGACGAAAATCAATCCGGTATTGATGGCAAACGATCCCACCCTCTTCAAAAAGCAGAATGTTAAGGATATTCAGTATCGAACCGTTTCATCCAAACCCATGAATCCGGAAAACCTCTCCGATGCATGGGAGAGTCAAGCCCTGCATCAGTTTGAACAAGGCACGAATTTCAAGTTCGAGGGATTTCTAGATCAGCAACCAGCCTACTTCAGATACATTGGTCCGGTGTATATGCAGGAACAGTGTCTTCAATGCCATGGGTATGAGGGTAAAGTCGTCGGTAATGTACGTGGCGGCATCAGTGTAAAAGTCTTGGTGGAACCCATTATTGCCGCCCAGGGTGAAGCCAAGCAGAACATGACACTGCTACACTTCATCGGTTTTCTGATGATCGCAGTGACCAGTAATTTTCTTATGAGCCAATTGAGAAAACACTGGCTGACACTGAAACTGACACAACATGACTTAAAGGATAAAGAACAGTTCCTGAGTGACGTCACCAACAGTATGAGTGAAGGTTTCGTCGTACTGGACAATGCTGGTGTCGTTAGATATGCCAATCCCGAAAGTGCACGACTGATCGGGTGGCCTGAAGATGAGATGCTGGGCAAGCAGTTCAGTCAGATTGTCTATGGAGAGAAAAAACCGGATAAAGACAATAATGTCAAAACAATCGTCATGGACACACTAAAGGACGGTGTAATACGTGCTGACAACGATGATCTCTTTTCGCACAAATCCGGGCATGAGATTGATATCGTTTTTTCAGTATCTCCCATGCTGCAGAGTAAAGAAGAAAAACGGGTTGTGTTGACATTCAGTGACATCTCGGAACGTAAGCGTGCCGATAGACAGCGCATGGATCTGGAACGTCAGTTGAATCAGACGCATAAGATGGAAGCGGTGGGACAGTTGGCCGGGGGCATCGCCCATGAGATCAACACCCCTATACAGTACATCGGTGACAACCTGAAGTTCATCAAAGAGTCACAGCAGGATATGCAAAACCTGTTGCAGGACTACGCCGAACTCTCAAGCAAAGCGAAACAGCAACCTGAATTGCGAACGGAACTGGAAAAAATTGATGAAACCATTGAAGAGATCGACCTGGAGTACCTTACTGAAGAGACCACCAATGCCATCGATCAATCCATAACCGGTGCCTCGCAGGTGGCCAGAATTGTATTGGCAATGAAGGAGTTTGCCCATCCAGGTGGTAAAGATATGGCTTTGGCCGACCTGAACCGTATTGTCAGCAATGCGGTAGCGGTATGTAAGAACGAGTGGAAATATGTTGCTGACACCAAGTTGCAACTGAGTGACAACCTGCCTGACGTGAAGTGCCTTGCAGGAGAGGTGTCTCAAGTTGTACTGAATATCATCGTCAATGCAGCCCACGCCATTGAAGCAGCCAAGCGGGAAGAGAAAGGCACGATCACCATCACCACAGAGTTAAAGGATGAGCAAGTGGAACTCCGTGTCAGTGACACTGGAACTGGCATACCCGAAGAGGCCCAGGATTATGTATTCAATCCATTTTTCACCACCAAGGATGTGGGACGAGGTACCGGCCAGGGCCTGGCTATCGCCCAGGATATCATCGTGGG
>JAHRHW010000490.1 GCA_019100305.1 Candidatus Thiodiazotropha taylori
TGCTTGATGGGGCCCTGTCGAGCGTCAATCTGAGTAAGACTATAGATTCGGCCAGAGAAGTACCTCATATGCGCGAGGTGGAGATACTTGCCGTGAATCTGCCTGAAGAGGCTCAACTCACCTACGAGGCTATGGGCGTTGAGTGCCTGGCTCCTCATGCCGCTCCGAAAGAGATCATGCAGCGACTCTATCGAATTTTCGATGTTGAGCAGACACCCGGGGCGGGGACCATGCCGGAAGAGATACCGGTGCCGCGCATGCCGGATGACCACCTTGCCTGGCAGGACAGTCAGATTGATCCGACACCGGAGCCCGGCGCGAAACGGGCAGAGGACATCAAACAGGATCAGCAGCATACCAAGCTGGTTGGACGGGTATTGGTGGTCGAGGATAATCCGGTCAATCAGGCCGTGGTGAAGAAGATGCTTGAGAAGGCGGGATTGTCACCGGTGACCTCCAATGATGGAGTCGAGGCGATGGAGGCACTGCGCGCCGAACAGTTTGATGTGGTGTTGATGGATTGCCAGATGCCGAGGATGGATGGCTACGAGGCGACAGAAGCGATTCGGGAGCGGGAACAGAATCAGGGACTGATGCGTACTCCGGTCATAGCAATGACCGCCAACGCCATGGCCGGGGACCGGGAACGTTGTCTGGCGGTGGGTATGGACGACTATCTTTCTAAGCCGGTAAAACCGGCACAGCTGGAGAATATGCTGCGTCAATGGTTGCCTATGGAAGAGATGATATCTCCAGGCCAGGATGCTAGTCTAAAGGAGGATCTGAGAGAGGCTGGTGAAGATGCCGAAGTTGATATGTCAAGTGAGGGGTTGCTTGAACTTGGTGGAGATACGAGCATGACGGCAGGCGGTATGATTGACCGCAGTGTGTTGGAAGAACTCTATGAAATCATGGAGGAGGATTTTGTTTCTGTACTCGAGAGTTATCTCAAGAGTGCACCTGGGCTGATGCTCGGGATTCGGGATGCGGTCAAGTCCGGGGATATGGAAGGGCTGGTGAAATCGGCACATCCGTTGAAATCGAGCAGTGCCAACGTGGGGGCTATGGAGCTCTCGATTCTGGCCCGCGATCTGGAGTTCAAAGGCCGCCAGGGGGATACCAATGGACTGGTTGCCAGTTACAATCAAACCGCTGAGATCTATCGGCGTTCGATCAGCGAGCTCAAGAGTATTGTCGATCGGGGCAGTATTCATTAGGCTTTGTTCAGCCCGCAATTAAACACAAAAAACTCTTTACGCCGATACGGCTCAGCTGGCTGGGAATTGGCTTTTCCTCATGCCTAACCCTCAAGCAAGGATCACCGGCTCCTATCCAGTGGATCCGGTTTGTGCCAATTTTTGTTTGTTGACATCATCCGGTTAAAGATTGGCAGAAGCGTAATCGGCCAGGCGTGAACGCTCACCCCGCTGCAGGGTGATGTGTCCGCTATGGGGCCAATTCTTGAACCGATCCACCGCATAGGTAAGACCGGATGTGGTCTCTGTCAAATAAGGGGTATCGATCTGCGCCACATTGCCCAGACAGACGATCTTGGTACCCGGGCCGGCGCGGGTAATCAGGGTTTTCATCTGCTTGGGAGTGAGATTCTGCGCCTCGTCGAGAATGATGTACTTGTTAAGGAAGGTTCTGCCGCGCATGAAATTGAGTGAATGGATGCGGATTCGGCTACGCAGCAGATCCTCCGTGGCGGCGCGTCCCCACTCTCCCCCTTCTGTCTGAGTGAGTACTTCCAGGTTATCCATCAATGCTCCCATCCAGGGCGTCATTTTTTCCTCCTCTGTACCCGGCAGAAATCCGATGTCCTCACCGACAGGCACAGTGACCCGGGTCATGATGATCTCCCGGTAGAGATTGAGGTCCAGGGTCTGCACCAATCCTGCGGCCAGTGTCAGCAGGGTTTTGCCGGTGCCTGCAGTGCCCAGCAGGGAGACAAAATCGAGTTCCGGATCGAGCAGCAGATTGAGTGCGTAGTTCTGTTCCTGGTTACGCGCCGTAATGCCCCAGACTGCATGTTTTGGATTGCTATAGTCCTCTGCCAGTTCGATGACCGCGCTCTCCCCCTGTTTCTCTCTGACAATTGCCTGGAAACCCTCGTCGCCTTTCAGGTAGAGACACTGGCTGGGATACCAGGACTGGGTATCCGGTCCACTGACCCGGTAGAAGGTTCTTCCCTCCTCCTGCCAGGACTCCAACTCTTTGGTGTGTTGCTCCCAGAAATCAGCCGCAACCTCATCGAGTCCGCTGTAGAGCAGATTGACATCTTCCAGTACCTGATCGTTGCTGTAATCCTCGGCCCGAATCCCCAGCACGGTCGCCTTGATACGCAGATTGATATCCTTGGAGACCAGTATGACCCGCTTCTCCGGATAGTCGGACTGCAGGCTCAAGGCGGTGGCCAGGATATTGTTGTCCG
>JAHRHW010000491.1 GCA_019100305.1 Candidatus Thiodiazotropha taylori
CCATTGGTGCCAGCACCACCATCGCGGAGTATATGCTGCCCTCGCTGCTGGGGGATTTCGGCACGCGTTATCCGGAGGTGACGATCCATCTGCGGGTTTCTAACTCCGAAGGGATTGTCTCCATGGTGGAGAACAACAATATCGATCTGGGGGTCGTGGAGGCGCCGGTCGGTAACAAGAACCTGGTGGTCGAGGTTTGTCGTAACGACCAATTGGTGGCCATCGTCCCGCCCAATCATGATCTGGCGAATCAGGAAACTGTGGCGATCGAGACGTTGCTGGAGTACCCCTTCATCTGCCGGGAAGAGGGTTCGGGCACCCGTGAGGTGATCAATGAGTATCTGGACAACAATTGTGCAGACTCGACGCTCAATATCTATATGGAGTTGGGCAGTCCGGAAGCGGTAAAAGGCGCAGTGGAAGCGGGTATGGGGGTTTCGGTGGTCTCCCGGGCGACCATCCAGAAAGAGTTGAAGCTGGACACCCTGAGGGCGATCAATCTGGAGCCGGCTATGGAGCGTCCATTCTCGTTTGTCCATCAGAAGCAGAAATTTCGCCTGCGGGCCATGGAAGAGCTGCTCGAATTTGCTCGTGGCTATTGTGAGGATCATGCTGAAGAGCAGTTGTAGGGTCTGTTAACAGGCCCTGCAAGACCCTAACAGCAACGAGGTTGGTATCGGTGCATATTGTACCCAAACAGCAAAAGCTCGATCCTGAGCAGCAGCGTCTGCTAGATCTCTTCGAGCAGATTGCGCCGAGCGAGCGGGATTCTCTGCTGGCGTTTGCTGAGTTTCTGTCACAACGGCGCTCTCAGGAGGCGGTGGTGGTAGAACGAAACTCGTCCCTGGAGCCGAAGCCCCTGGAACGGCCTGGAGATGAGTCCGTGGTGAAAGCGATCAAGCGCCTCTCCGAGAGCTATTTCATGCTCGAACGGGATCGGTTGCTGGATGAGACCTCGTCCCTGATGACCTCCCATATCATGCAGGGCAGGGCCGCCGTGGAAGTGATCGATGATCTGGAAGCACTGTTTAAGAAGCACTATCAAGACTATCTGAGCAACTCATAAATCACCCGCAGACGGAAAGCGATATGGTGAGTCGTCGGGTTAACTAATTTGATACCGGGTTATTCATATGCAGGTCATTACCAACTGGTTCAAACGCTACTTCTCAGATCCTCAGATCATCTTTCTGACTCTCTTCCTGGTGCTATTTTTCGGCATCGTGATCACCATGGGGGATATGCTTGCACCGGTATTGGCAAGCATCGTAATCGCCTATCTGCTCGAAGGGGTCGTGACACAAATGGAGCGTCGCTCCTGGCCCAGGTTGATCTCCGTGATTCTGGTGTTCATTCTGTTTCTGCTGTTCGTCGCCCTGATCATGCTCGGACTGTTACCGCTGCTATCCCGCCAGGTAACGGACTTTCTGCAACAGCTGCCGAATATGATCGCAATGGGACAACAGGCCCTGATGCAGCTACCCGAACGATATCCGGATCTGATACCCCAGGCTCAGGTGGATGAGTTGATTCAGCAGCTGCGTAATGAGATCGCCTCGTTTGCCCAGCAGGCTGTCACATGGTCGCTCGCCTCGGTGGTTGGGGTGATCACCCTGGTGGTCTACCTGATCCTGATGCCCCTGCTGGTGTTCTTCTTTCTTAAGGACAAGCATCTGATCATCGATTGGTTTGTCTCCTATCTTCCCCGCCATCGGCGATTCTCGGTAACGGTCTGGAAGGATGTGGATGTACAGATTGCCAACTACGTGCGCGGCAAATTCTGGGAGATCATCATCATCTGGTCAGCCAGCTTCGTCGCCTTTTCCATGCTTGGATTGAATTATGCTCTGCTGTTGGCTGTGTTGGTGGGGTTGTCGGTGATCATTCCCTACATCGGTGCTGCTGTGGTGACAATTCCAGTGCTGTTCATCGCCTGGTTTCAATGGGGCTGGTCCTCTGACTTCGCCTGGTTGGCCGCGACCTATTTCATCATTCAGGCTCTGGATGGCAATGTGCTGGTACCACTGCTCTTCTCAGAGGTGGTCAATCTTCATCCGGTTGCCATTATCGTGGCGATTCTGGTATTCGGTGGCTTTTGGGGATTCTGGGGGGTGTTTTTCGCCATTCCACTGGCCACGCTGGTGCAGGCTGTGCTGACGGCCTGGCCGCGCAATGAGTTTGAGGATGAGGAAGCTGTAGAGTAATGTCTGCCCGGCTCCCGGGAGTGGGAGGTACCGGACAGGGTATTATGAGCAATGCTGGGAGTATCAGGCTTTTTTGGTGTTGATGCCAAACAGGCTCCACAGCGGGCAGTAGGAGACCAGCCCGGTGACCAGCGGCACAGCACCAATGGCGCCGAGCCAGTTGATCGGGTCGCTGAGCAGGAAGCCCCATGCAAGAATCGCCAGACCGCCCACAAT
>JAHRHW010000492.1 GCA_019100305.1 Candidatus Thiodiazotropha taylori
AGCCCTACGTTTACTTTTTCAGCTATAACCCAGCCGGTGGATCTAGACAATGATGGACGCACCGATGTGCTATTCAAACCCGACTCTTCTACTTCTATTGGCTGTGTTTTTAACAAGCAGGGTCAAGAATTTTCCGGAGTTTTGTCTGTTAACTCCCCCAGCTTGAACACCACCTTCAATCTGGGCGAGGGGGCTGCAGGTGCGGTCCGGCTGGCTGACATGAACGGTGATGGCCTTCAGGATTTCGTTGTACTGAAAGCCGGAGGGGAACTTTGGTACTTTCCAGGGCGGGGTGTCACGTTGAACGCGGTCACCCCGTGGTCCTACCAGGGCTGGGATCCGACCCCCAGAAATTGGCCAGTCGATATAGCCAATGGCGAAGGCTATTGGATGAACAATGCGCCAGACAGCCTCGACGATGATGATTTTGCAGAAGTAGTTAAATATCGCGAGTTGCGTCTACTGGACATCAACGGCGACGGACTTAGTGATCTGGTTTATGTAGCCAACAACCGGCTCAAAGCCTGGTTGAATCTTGGAGGACATGGCTTTTCTCTGAACGCTTACACCATTACTCAAAACATCCCCAGTCTGACTGCTGAAACCCATATTCGCAACGCCGATATGAATGGGAACGGGACCACGGATATAGTATGGAACCGCCAGCAAGCGTTCACCGAACTAGGAGAATCCGCGACTTGGGTCTACCTTGATTTGACCGCCGGTGTGCGCCCAAACCTTATTACCAGCATACATAATGGCACGGGGCAGATTACAACCATTACCTATAAGAGCGCAGTAGAAGACCTAGTTGCGGATCGCAATGCCAATCGCAACTGGAAGTACAAGGTTCCATTCCCGGTCAATGTTATCGATCGGATTGATGTATTTGACGGAATTGGTGCCACCTACAGCCAGCGATTTACGTATCACGACGGTTATTTCGACCCCACTGAAAAGGAGTTTCGCGGCTTTGCCGAGGCAGAGAAGATAGAGTTGGGCGATGCCAGTTCCCCCACCCTGATATCTCGGTTTCAATACGATACCGGTGCTACCATAGAGGCCTTGAAGGGCAAGCCTCTGCAGATACAGGCGGAAGATGAAGGTGGCAAGGCGTTCTTCCGCGAAAGTTATATCTGGCAGACAAAAGAACTGTTCTGCGATTCCAACACCAAGAGAGCCGTTACATATGCTTATCAGAGCCAAAAGCAACGCGTTGTTCTCGAACAGGGTGGCAGGGACCCGGTCCGCCTGCAATGGGATTATCTGTACGATGATTTTGGCAATCAGGTAAAAGTTACCGAGCATGGGCGGCTGGATGCAGGATGGGATGACGAGCGTATTACCGTATTCCGCTATAGTGCTGATTGCCCTAATGGCCAGGCGTTATGGATACTCGACCGGCTGATAGAGCAACGAGTATCGGACGAGGCAGGGAAGCAGGCCTCCCACAAGGAAAACTATTACGACAAGGAAACCACGCTGTGTAAACTTTCCAAGGGTAACCTGACTCGGCAAAAGAACTGGGTCGTTGGGACGGAATACATCGACACCGTACGCAACGACTACGATAACCATGGCAACATCGTCGCAATCTATGACCCCCTATTTGACAAGCAACCGGGCCACTACCGAGAGATCGAATATGATGATTTCTACTCAGTATTTCCGATAGTTGAAAAGCTATATACCGGTAACCGCAGATTGCAGATATCAGTGGGCTACGACTTCCCACTAGGAAAGGTGTCGAGTTCGACAGATTTCAATGGCCATGTGACCGAATACCGATACGATACCTTCGGGCGTTTGAGCGCGATCGTTAAGCCTGGAGATAGCTTACAGAAACCGACAGAGGAATTTGACTATACTCTCAACCACCAGTTGCCCTCAGGACAGGTGATTAATTGGGTGGAGACCCGCAAGCGGGAAGTCTCCGGACAAAAAGGCACACTGGATGCGCGGACTTTCTACGATGGCTTGGGGCGTACCATCATGACCCGGTCCGAGGGTGAGGCCACTGATCAGATCGTGGTCAGCGATACTGTGGAGTTTAATGCCCGAAAGCAGCCCTGGAAGAAGTATTTGCCTTATTTCGAAACGGGTACCCTGGATTTCGTCGATCCCACGCACAACACTAGTTTTACCATACACCAGTACGATGCGCTTGGACGCAAGACCAAGATCACCCAGCCTGACGGTAGCTACTCGGCTATTGAGTATGCACCTCTAGCCTGGACCGTGCGTGATGAAGAGCAGACGAACCCCAACTCGAAGCACCACGGTGCGGCCATAAGTTACGTCGAGGATGGCCTACAGGACAAGTACGGCAAAGGCCGCCTACGGGAGGTGTTCGAGGTTGTTAAACTCACCGACCTAGGTGAGGTTGCTACCAAACCGGTCGCGTGGAAAACGACCTACCG
>JAHRHW010000068.1 GCA_019100305.1 Candidatus Thiodiazotropha taylori
TTCTCCACCCACAGCAGCTCAAACTCACTGGCCTTGAAGAGCTGCTTCAAGCGTGCCCAATAGGCTGACAGAAGCGCGCTGGGCCGCTTCTTTCCCGAAGCGTAGAAATCCTCCAGATAGGCCTCAGAAAAGAGCGGAGAGACCGTCACCTCAATGCCGTTCGCGGCCAACCCCGGCAGATACTGATAGGAACGCAAACGACTGCTGGCACCAAGCCGCGGATACCGGCTGAGCAGCAGCACCTTCATTGTGCCGGCCTCAGATGCAGCATACGCAGTAGCCAGTTGCGCTCATTCTGTTGCAGTACCATGCGCCAGACAAACAGACCAAACAGCAACAGCATCAATGAACTGAAGAGAAACTTTACCCACAGGCCATGCAACTGGGAGGTGAGCAGAAACAGCGTCACGGCACCTCCCATGGAGAACATGAAACGGCGGATCGAAGTACGACACTCGGGAATCAACAGCAATGCCATCACATATAAGGCGAGCGCATCGACAAAGGCGCGGATGGTCCAGACCACGGCGGCGCCTAAAATTCCGTAGGCTGACAGAGCCCACCACAGAGCCACCAGATAGAGAGGCAACTCCAGCAAGTGCAGTTTGGCAGACCAATCCGGGTGGCCGGCAGACTGCACCAGATTGAACGGCACCAGGGAGAGGCCGTAGAAGAAAACCCCGACCGCCAGCCACTGCATCACCAGATAGCCGTTCTCGGCAAACTCCCCGCCTACCCACAGATTCAAGCCGTCATAGGAGAAAGCGATGATCAGGATAATCAGCGGAAACAGGGCAATGGAGATATAACTCAGGCCTTTGTTGAAGAGTCGAGCCGAATGCTCCCGGTCTTCGATCCCGCCCCTCGCCAGGGTGGTAGACTGGGCGGGCAGCAATACCGAAACCACCGCGACGGGTATCACAAGCAGTCGCGAGACAATCTCATAGGGCGTGGTATAGAAGGCCACGGCAGTAACCGTCAGCACCGCACCGATGACAAAGCGATCCATCGAGACCATCAGAGGCACCACCATATTGCTGACCGTCATCCAGCCGCCAAAACCGAGCAGCGGGCGGGTCTCACGCTTGTCGTAGTGATACCCCAGCCGAACCTCAGGTACGATACGAAACATCAGCAGCAGATGGGCAATGGTGGCCAGCAGACGCCCGACGACCAGCACGCCGACGATCGGATAGAGGCTGTTTGAGAAAGGCAGTACCGCCACCGGACCGAGAAAGGTCAGAATCCCCATCGGAATACGGATCGCGGTTAGCAGATCAAAACGCTGGTAAGCCGCGATCACCCCGCGCAGTCCGACCGTAATGATCACCAGGGGTATGGATGCCGACAGCAGGTAGAAAGCCTTGAGGGTTTCCGCTTCCAGCTCAGCAGGCACATTCAATACCGTGCCGACCAGCCAGGGCGAAATGATCATGATGATGATGAATCCGGCGACGCCAAGAATGCCCATCAGGGTCAGCGCGGTCCAGATCAGCGCCGGGATATCAGCCTCCCGCTCCTCACCGAGACACTTCGCCACCAGTACCGTCAGCGCACGCCCCAGACCGAAGTCGAACAGGCTGAAATAGCCGACGAACATCCAACTGATGGCCAACAGACCAAAGCGCTCTGTACCGATCTCATCGATGAGGATTGGAATTGTGACGATGGCGACCAGAAAGGGAACCGCCACACTCAGTAGATTCCAGATGACGTTTTTCGCCAACCGGCTACCGCTTGTGAGTTCTTTCTGTCTATCGTTCATAGGGCGCTTGTTGGTTTTCCATTCACCCGGTCGATCTGATCAGCGACGACAAGGCAAACCGAGCGGGTTCGCTCAATCCGGCTTTTTCGCCCACACCGTCATACGTCCGGTCTGACCGAAAATGGCTGCAAGATAGGCAAACGGATAGAGCAACTGATACAAGCGCACTTTATCAGAGGGACGACCGACAACCCAGCGCTGCAGCCGATGCCAGCCACGCTCCTGCAGCAGATAGCCGAAGCTGGAGAAGAGACTGCTGAGCACCCGCTGATGGTGTACGGACTCAACCTCCCAGCCCGCCTGATTGAGCAGTTTGGTTAGAGTCTCAGGGGTGAAGTGGTAGAGGTGGTTGGGCAGTTGCAGGGCAAACCAGCGGGATTGAAACAGCTTGAATTCGAGAGATGCCGCATTCGGTACCGAGAGGGCAAGATAGGCGCCGGGTTTGGCCCAGGCATAGAGTTTTTCCAACCCCTTGAGCGGGTCGTGAAGATGTTCGAGCACCATCCAACCGGTGATCAGATCGAGCTCTGACGCATCGAGATCGACCGACTCGAGGGATCCTGTATGGACCTCATAACCAGTCTCTCTGGCGGATGCCGCCGCCTGGGGGGAGAATTCGATCCCTTTGACCTGCCAACCCTGGCTGGCCATTTTGTGCAGATAGTTACCGGATGCGCAGCCCACCTCCAGCATCCTGCCCGGTTTCAGTTCAGGGATCGCCTGAGCCTTGGTGTCGAGCAGGGATTTTATCCAATGCTTAAGCCCACCCGAACCATTGCGGGCGTTTACCTGGGTGCCCAGATAGGGAGGATAGTCGTCCGGATAGTAGAAACCCATGCTGGCTGGCGTTGGCCGGGGGTCGGTTCTCATCAGGCCACAGGTGCCACACCGCACTACCTGAAACTCACCGGGCAGCTTGTTGATCCGATCATGTCCGGTCAACACCTTCTGATCAGTGGAAGGACAGCCCAGCGGACAGGGTCTGCTCTCCAGTTCGATTGTGCTATTGGCCATCTTCGGACCTGGTGTACGTCGCGACACAGGATTGGGGGCGGGGCAAGACTCTGATATCACGCATTAGCATGTGACAGTAAACTAAGCCCATCGCCAGCCATGGATGTGGTAGAAAATGAAAGCCGATTTGGCAAACATCAGGATATGCTTCAGTCCCTTCTTTGAGGCATTGCCGCCACCATGCACGATCCGCACTTCGGGTACATAGGCGATGATCGATTGTTTGGCGATCCGGATCGAAAGATCAAAGTCCTCAAAGTAGACAAAGAAATCGGGTGAAAAACCTCTCACCTTGTCGAGCACACTGTGGCGTACGAACATGAAGCAGCCGCTGGCCATAACCTCCTTACTCAGCGCATGCTGATCCATTTCACAGCGCATCTCATACTCCTGCAGACGCTCTGAAAAATAGCGCTTCACGGTTCGTGGTGCAAAACCGCGCAGGAAAAGATCCAACACCGCAGGATAGCGCTTGCAAAGATATTGCTTATGTCCATCCGGGTCTTCCGAGTAGGGTGACAATAAACCCACTTCCGGGTGTTTTTCCATATAGTTGAGGGCTTCACTGAAAGCATCCTGCACAACTTCAACATCCGGATTGATGATCAGATGGTAGTCACTCTCCTGATTGAGGATCACCAGATTATGCGCTGCCCCATAGCCGATATTGCCACCGGTACCGATCACCATCCATTGATACTTACGTGCTCCGACAACCTGTCCGACCAGCTGTTTGACCTTGCTGAGGATACTACCGTTATCGACCACAACCACCGTCGCTTCGAGGTCGCGTCTTTCAGCCAGGGCGTAATCGAGTGCGCTGACGATACTCTGCAGGGTATCCCTTAAGATATCCAGTCTACTGTCATAATAAACTATGGAGATAACCAGTTTCATATATGAATAGTTCAGTAGAGTTGCATCATTAACCCGATGATAGGGCAAATCCGTTATGCCGACAAAAGAGGACCTACCCCTGCTCTGTCGCCTGCTTCTTTATCTTCTGTATATTTTCAACCTGATTGCTGTATGTGTCGACCAGCTTTTTCACCCCACTGGGCTTCAGATAACCCTCGTTTCCCGCATGTAGATAGGTACCATAAGTTGCTGAAGCAGACATCAAGGCCGCATTGACCATTTGCACCGGCTTACCTTCATCTTTCATCTTATTGGCGAGCTCGATAAAACGGCTGGCCAGTGCTGTAAACTCTTCGATATCGGCTTTTTCAGACATCTCGTTCAATCCTCTTCAACCCCTTTCCAGTTCAGAGAGAAATCCTCTCCACAGCGGGTCAGGTTCGGGTTATAGGCTGGATCCCGCTCAAGCAAGGGACCGTACTTATCCAACATGTATTGCGCTTCCCCGGAAAAGCGGCGCTGTTTCTCCGGTGTATCCTCCGCACCACGGGAGGCTGACTCATGGTGGTAAAACTCGGCGTAGGGTGTCCAGAGGTTGTTATACCCCTGCTGATAGATACGGATACAGATATCCACATCATTGAAGGCAACCGCAAGATTCTCTTCATCGAAACCGTCAACCGATTCGAAAACCGCTCTTCTGACCAGCATGCAGGCGGCGGTAACCGCGGTGTAGTTCTGCACCAGTACAGAACGTCCCATATAGCCACGATTCTCCTCATAGGTATATTTCATCGCATGGCCCGCCACGCCACCCAGACCGAGCACCACGCCACCATGCTGCAGGCGACCATCCGGATACCACAAGCGCGCACCGACGGCGCCAACCTCAGGCCGCACACCCTGACTGACCATCTCATCCAGCCAACCGGGAGAAATCACCTCGATATCATCATTCATAAAACAGAGCAGCTCGCCTGAGGTCTGTTTTACCGCAAAGTTGTTGATCGCAGAAAAGTTGAACGGGTGGTCGTAACGAAGCACCTTCACCCCATCGACCGATGCCAGTTGGGAGAAGTACTCCAGAGTCTTCGGATCATCACTCTGATTATCAACGATGACAATTTCATAATTCTCGTAATCGGTGCGGCTTTTGATGCTATCGATACATTGGCGCACCAGGGCTTCGCCATTGCGTGTCGGAATGATAATCGAGACCAAGGGCTGAACTTCCGGCAGCGGATACTGCACCCTTATCATGCCGGAAATCAGTTTTGACTCGCTGACCTTGGCGTCGATACCGCGACTCTCAAGATCATCCTTGACCGCATTGATCGCCGCCTTCATGGCATAGGATTTAGCATCAGCACCGGATGCGGTACTCTCAGGTATGGCCCGCCAATGGTAGAGGATCCAGGGTATATGCCGCACCTCTTTACGGGTGTCCAACTGACGCAGACAACGTAGCGCAAGATCATAATCCTGAGCTCCTTCATAGCCCTCACGGATACCACCAACCTTCTCCAGCAGTGAGCGCCGGTAGACTCCGAAATGGCAGATCATGTTATGCGAGCGCATCAGATCCGGATTGAAATCGGGTTTGAAATAGTGGTCGTATCTCACGTCTTCACTATTCAGTTTATCCTCATCCGAATAGAAGATGGAGGCATCCGGGTGGAGAATGATCTCCTGGGCAACAAAAAACAGGGCGTGAGGCGCGAGTACATCGTCGTGATCCATCAAACCGACGAACTGACCGGTTGCCAGCTCAAGCGCCGAGTTGGTCGCCGCTGAGATATGCCCATTCTCTTCCCGATAGACCACTTTGATCCGCTTGAAGCGGGTTTCATACTCCTTCAATACCCGTTTGATATGGGTTTTCGTCGATGCGTCATCAGCAATGCAGAGCTCCCAGTCATCATAGGTCTGTGCCAATACGGAATCGATGGCTTCACGTAACCAGGCCTCTTCCACATTGTAGACCGGCATGACAATCGAGATCAGTGGACGACCCTGCCACTCGTTCAACGCTTCGATCGATTCAAGTTTTGGCAGACCAACCGGCTCCACATCCTTGATCCAGAGGGAGTAGGTATAGGTAGGCGAGGCATGATCGGTCAGCCGATTGCGGATCGCGGTGAGCCCGCCGGCTCTGTAGAGACGCTTGGCCTCTTTGGCCCAGGTTGCCACCATTTTTGGGTTTTTGATCAACCCGCCGATGGCCGGCTTGAAGCGCCGGAACAGACTCAGCGGCAGCATCAGTTTTGTATAGACACGCCAGCCGGTACTGTTGGTCACATCGTGTAGATGCTGCTTAGCGCTCTTCAACCGATGTTCCACGGCATCCTTTTCGTGGCCCATCGAACGAACAGCTCGCTCGCTCATTTTATATTGATGGGATAGCTCACTATTTTTCGCCTGTTCATCAGCCAGTTTGGCCTGGGTTTCGTGCAGAACCCTGTTCAGCTCCTGTTGCTGATTCACCAGCTGATCTCGTACCTCGATCAACCCATGCATCTCATCACGCTGCTGTTGCAACAGATGATCGCGCTCATTCACCATCTCCAGACGGGTCGCCGCCGTCTCTCCGGTCTGATGCAGTTGATCATAGAGATTCCGGTAGACCTCGATCGAGGACTCCATCGGTTTGTCGGTCAAAGCCGGAAAATCCTCGATGGAAACCGATTCGTCCGGATGAGCCGTGACGATAAATTGAAACGCCGCCGCCTCAGGCGTATGAAACATCCCCAGCGCTTTGTCTGAAGCGCTCAATCCCAGATTCTCAAGGCGACGTACGATCTCCGTATCCGCCATGTCATGAAATGTGTAGGAAAGTTCATCCACCCGGAAACCACTGCGAACAAACAGCTCCCTCAATGAGTGGTAATTGAAGAGATGAAGATGGGTCCGGTCGAGAAGGCCGGTATCCTCGTAACTGAAACGCCCCTCGAGTAACTCAAGTCGCAAGGCCGCATGGGCGCCATTCGGCAGAGAAGCGAGCAGTCGCCCATCCTCTTTAAGGTATTTTGGCAGTTTTTTAAGCAGAGAGATCGGATCTCTCAGATGCTCCAGAATATCCGCACAGGTAATGATGTCGAAAGGTTCGTCATCCAGCGACTTCAACCAGTTATCCTTCTGCACATCGCCGACGATCACTTGGTCGCAGTGCTGTTTCGCCTTCTGCGCCATGGCGCGGTCATACTCCACACCGACCACATGACAGTCGAGTTCCCGGCGCAGATATTCAGACATATAGCCGGTTGCACAACCCAGTTCCAGAACCCGACTACCCTTCGGAATTCGCTTGACCAGCTGAGTATGGGAGTTGTTCTCCACATTCAGATCAAGCTTAAAATCGTACTCGGCCACAGACTTTTTAACTCAATTACTCTTTGACAGGCTGCTGCTTATCCAGAACCTCCAGACGCTTGGCCATATACTCTTCAACCAGATCCTCATAGATTGCTGCATCGTTACTCTCCAACAGCTGATCGAAGTAGGCTTCGCGTCGGTTACGAATATGGTCTTTCGTCAACTTCTCAATGATTCCCAGTTTCACCTGCTCGAAGCTCTGCTTTTGCGGTGGGAACTTCTTAACCAGCTTGACGATGTGAAAACCGAATTCACTCTCAACGATATCACTGATCTCACCTGGCTTATTCATGTTGAAAGCCGCCTGAACAACTGGCTTTACCATGGCGCCGCGCTTGAAAACGCCCAGAGTACCCTGATTCTCCCGGGACCTGGGATCTTCTGAATAGATCGGTACCAGGTCTTCAAAAGTCCGGCCTGCATCGAGCTCAGCCTTGACCTTCTTAATGATCTCAAGCGCCTCTTCCCGGGTGTGATGCTGGGCCAGTCGATCTGTGGTCGAAATCAAAATGTGTCTGGCATCCACTTTTTCAGGAATGCTGTACTCATCCGGGTTACCCAGATACTGCTCCTTGGCCGCATCCGAAAAATCGGGTATCGGCTGCTCGTCAATCTGCTTCAGCCGCTCCAGATAGAGCGTCCTCTCCTGCTGACGTCTCATTTTCGCTTGCAGAAGTTTGTTGTCCGCCAACCCCTGCTGTTTGTACTCATCCGCCAACGCCCTGATCAAATAGGTCTGACGTAACAGCTGCAGAACCTGCTTTTTGTTCGCCAGAACATCCTGCTGCGCATTGACTGGTCCGTCGGCAAGCAAGGCGTCCAGATCAATTCGTTCAACCTTGATATCACCACCAAACATTAAAACATCCTCCTCAGCGGAGAGCGCTGGGGCCAAAAGAAGACCCAACAGACCTACAAGGAACAAACGCATTACACACCTCGAGTAACTTGAAGCAATGATCAATAAAAAGGAGGCAATTATACTCATCCATCAGGTTTTCTGCACATTCCTGACAAACAGAGCTACCCACCAGCACAAATCCTCAAACATAGAGTGTTTAACAACCGTTAAAGTTCTCTATTTAACAGCCAGATTAGGAACCAGTGGTGAAATTCAGGCAAAAAAAAAAGGCAGGCCCGAAGGCCTGCCTCTCTACAAGATCGCCTAAGCGATTTGTATTAGTTGCGGTTTACGCTACGGATCAGGTCGACAGTCTCACCGATCTGAGCAGGACCGACATCAGCAGCCATGGCTGAGAAGCCGATGGCAGGAACACCAGTCCAGACGCCAGCGCCGTCAGCGTTGATGCCGCCAGCCGCTTCAGTCAGGGCGGCGATACGTGTGTCGGTGTTGTAGTCGTAAGAAGACATACCGATCATCACCCAACCAGCCTCGAAACCAGGATCGAGAGTCCAGTTGAATACGTTAGCGGCAGGTGTACCCAGTACGGAAGCACTGGTACCGTCGTTACGCTGAACACTAACCACGTTTACTTCGCGCTCCAGAGCGATGACGGTAGGTGCGTCGATCGGAACAGGAGAGAAGTCGTCGCTACCAGCAACTACAGCAGCAGTCTGCTCTTCGTAGTCGTAGTAGGTCAGGCTGACTTCGACATCAGGAGTGCTGCTTGCGAAACCTGCATTGGTACAAATGCTACCAGCACCGTCGTTCGGGTAGTCGTTACCATTGGTGCCAACGTTAGGAATCGCAACAGTCGCGCCATCGTCAACGCCGTCATTCAGGGTACCGACACAAGCCGCCGCAGTAGCGTCGAGCTGGTTGGTCAGGATACCGCCGTTGTAGACACCATGCTTACGCATTGGGAAGGTCACAACGATGTCAGTACCGCCGTTGATGCCGGCTTCGGTGAAGTATGGAGCAGCAACTGCGTCAGCACTCAGAGCCACAGCAATCGGGAATGGGTTGGAGCCCATTGGGATTGAAGGGTTAGGAGTGATGTCGTTGACAGAACCAGTATCGTACTCGGTCAGGCTCATAGCACCAGTGGTCTTAACAGCAGTCGCATCAGCGTTCAGCATGTCAGCCTGCAGAACGTCACCAGATGCCAGAGAAGGCAGCAGGTAGTTAGCGGCGTCGTTTGAACGATAGTGCTGAGGAACAGTGGCGTAACCATCGATGTGGGTGCCCTGCTCAACGAAAGCAGCACCGTCAGCGGCGTTGATCATGATAGCGTAAGCATTGATGCCGCCGCGATCAGCTGCAGTGTAGACCAGACCGGCGTTGATGCCGCCAGCTTCGTATGGGTCAGCGACGTTGGCATCAGCTGCGATACCTTCAGTAGTCATTGAACCAGGGGTGAAACCGTTGATGCCAGCAGCGCCAGCAGTCCAAGCGTCACTTACAACAGAGCAGTCGGCAGGCATGCCGGTTGCATCATGCAGAAGACCTGCAGGGATGGAGCGGTCATTGGTAGCAGCGGTGATAGTACCGTCAGCGTTCACTGCACCACCGTCGATTTCAGCAGTCTCACCACCGTCGGTCGCAGGACCAGCACCATCAGCGATGGTACCCATCTCGATAACCTCAACATAACCTTCGGTCAGGTCTTCGTCGGTAGTGGCATCGTAGATGTTACGGAAATCAGTACCAGCCTGCAGCAGAGCTTTGTCAGGGAAAGTACAAGACTCGTCTTCGGTGATGATGTTGGCAACACCAGAAGCAGCATTCAGGCGAATGGTTCCGTTCCACACGTCATAAGGAGACATGTAGATGTTGAAGTCGAGCACGTCAGCAGAGATGCGAGACTCACGGAAACGAACCTTAACCGCCTTGTACAGATTGGTGGTGTTGGTGATATTGATGTTGGTGAGGATATTGTTGTTTACATTGTAGTATGGAAGCAGCGCAACCTGGCCAGTACCGTCAGTATTGACGAAAGCCGCATTGACTCCGGCTGTAGCAGTAGCCATCAGCATGGCTGCAGCGATCTTAGATTTTCTCAACACAGTTGTGTCTCCTATTTTCTTGCGTGTTAACACTAAAAACTAACTGAGCCTGTTATGCGGCCAGCTATAAGCCATGAGTCCAGGCACTCCGCAGAGGATTATCGACTCAAACCCATGACCTTTCAAGGGAATGATCATTCCTTTGTGAGGAAAGTCTCAGGCCACAAACAACCCATAAGTCCAATCTCACGCCAGAAGTCTACCATAAATCTGCAAGCTAACAAGCAGAATTGTAGCAAAAAAATGAAAAAATGTTGCATATTTACAAATGATATCGATAACCTGTTGTAAATACAGCAAATATTTATTTCCAATTTTGTCACAAAAATCGAAACGCTTGCATAGTCCAGGTTGCCCACAAGCATTAATTTTCCTGTTAAGTGCTTGCTTTAATGCAAAATAGTAGACAACTCAAGAATAACCCACCATAACATTCTGTAATTATAGGGATTATTTAAAAATGTATCATAAAAACAACAGAAACATTTTTGTTCATCACTTTACCGTGGGAAGAAATCCCCAAACTCCGTCCTTATCCCTAAGCCATTGTTCAATAACAACACTTTCGGTACGAGCCGGCGATCGCATCATCGGATGACGAATCTCCATATGAATCTTGATATCGGCCTGACAGACATCTTCTTTACAATTAACTTTCTGAACCTCGGCAGATTTCCACAAACCCACCCCTTTCACCGTCTTCATGTAGTGGGAATAGGGAGTGACCAGCCGATATCCGGCGGAAAGGTAGTCGTAAGCGGACTCCACACGCCCATCAACCAGCAGATCCCATCGCTCCTGGGCGCGTGTGGCGACAATCTCCTCGTCCTTCTGAGCCTGAATTTCCGGATTGGTGGCGCATGCGCTCATCAACATAACCAGCACAAGCAAAACACTATTTCTCACAACCACAGGCTCCTGACACAACTTTTGTTCGTTAAAAGTGCAAATTCTACGCAATCCACTGACAGCCATCAATTCAAAGATCGATCGTCGCTGGCCGATCAGACCTCTCCCCAGTACATGGGCAGGGCCTGCCACTGCCACCAGTTTCCTGGATTTTGCCGAATTCGCTGTTCGATATCACTCACCAGGAGAGCCAACAACTCTTCACTGGATCGACCTTCCACCTCAACAGGCTTGTGGAAGTTCAACTTAAGCCCGCGACGATGCTCATCCACACTGAATGGCTGAATCAGCGCGCCGACCCGTTTCGCAATCTTTATCGGCCCTTCCGGAAAATAACCCTCCTGTCCGAAAAACGGCACCGGAACCAGGCCGGGACTCCCCTTGCCGTAGGGCACATCGAGCAGAATCGCGATCGGTCGCTGCCTCAGGGCCTCAAGCAAGGGGCGCATATTGGATACGCCCGGGGTAACAAACTCACTGCGATAGCAGTCCCGCAACCGGGAGAGTTTCAGTCTGCGATACTGGAACTCCGCTTCCGGCAGCCCCCAGGTGTTACTCTCTTCATCATCCCGGGCCAGCGCACTGGTCGGAATGCCATACGCTGCGGTGGTGACGCCCAGCATCCAGAACCGCCCCAAATGGGCTCCGGCGAAGATGATCGGCCGACCCTCCCGACGATAGGAGAGCACCGATTCAAAATTCTCCACTTCGATGAAGCGGCCGACCTGTTCAGCACTCATCAGGCCGGGATAGTACCAGGTATCCAGTATTTCACGCTGTTGCATAGCGTAGAAATAGCGGGTCCACTGCTGATAGGCCTGATCTGCCAGGCCGGGTATCCCCCGTCGCATCTGATGAGCGATCTGAGTGGCCATCTCTTCGTTGCGGCGAAACTCACCCCGGCCATACAGGCTGGCCAGACGATATGAGACATAGCGGGGCAGACGGGACAGCGCGGGAAACAGCACCCGGTACTTGAACCGGAGATCCCACAGGTTCAATCTCTCAGCCACCTCATTCAACCTCAACATTCATATCATCAGATGCCATCACAGCATAACCACTCACCAGCCAGGTGAAACGGTAATATTCACACTAGGGCCTGTTAACACTAATCCAATTGACCGGTCATGGTGTGATTACGGTTCAGGCAATAGGTTCCCACTGGTGGCTCATTTTAACGATTCCTACCTCACTGGACTCATGCCGCACACGAAATTGACAACAGATCGGACGGGAATCGTAAACATGCAGTCCGCTGCGGTCGATCAGCCAGGCCTCAAGGGCGTAATCCCCGGACATCAGATTGATCGGATCAAACACCAGCCTGACCCCGTAGCGCTTACCATCGATCGGGTAGAGACCCAATTGATCGATCAGGGTTGAAACACCGTATACCTGAAGTCCGTCATTACGGATCAACACCAATCCGATGTGCACATCATTCGCCGGTCGGGAACCGATATCGGCCTCGACCCGAATCGCAAAATGATCACCGGTTTGATAGAGCGGTATGTTTTCCGCTGTGTCGATGCCACCCTCCAATACCACCTCTGCCAGATAGACATCGCCGGCCGCCTCAGCGTCCGGATCGGCACGATCAATGCCGCCCGCTTTTTGCCGCTGCCTGACGGAGTCCTGGTAGTCGTCCACCACCTTGGCTGACTCACCCATACCCTTCACCACACCGTTCTCCAACCAGACCGCCTGCTCACACAGCTCCTTCACCTGATAGAGATTGTGAGAACAGAATACCAGCGTTCGACCCTGATCCCGAAACTTCATCATTCTGTCCATGCTCTTTTTCTGGAACAGGGCATCACCCACCGAGAGCGCTTCATCCACAATCAACACATCGGGATCGATCGATGTGATGACGGAAAATGCCAAACGTACGAACATCCCGGACGAATAGGATTTAACCGGGCGATGGATGGCAACGCCCAATTCCGAAAACTCAATGATCTGCGGCGTTCTTTCGGCGGTCTCCGCCGCAGAGAGCCCTAACAGAGAGCAGGCCAGTTGAATATTCTCCAGCCCGGAAAACTCCGGATGAAAACCTGAACCCAGTTCAAGGATGGCAGACTTTCTACCTTCGATATGCAGAGTGCCGGTGGTTGGGGTCAGTGTTCCCGCAAGTAATTTAAGCAGTGTGGATTTTCCCGCCCCGTTATCGCCGATCACCCCGAAGGTGGTGCCCTTGGGAATGGTCAAATCGATGGGCGCCAGCGCATCCACCTGATTATGAAACGGCTTACTCAGCAACCACTCCTTGAAGAGATCGATGGGCTTGGCGTACTGTCGGTAGCTCTTCGACAGCTGTCGGGCTTCAATCGCGCTCACAGGAAGTCCTTTGCCCGATGTTGCAGGCGGCTGAACAGCGCCCCCGTGAGAATCATTATGATCAGCGCCGAGAATCCGACGATCAAGAGATTATCCACTGGCCAGGATTGCTCAAGAATCACAGCGCGATAGGCCTCAACCAGCCAGGTCAGGGGGTTACCCTCGATCAACGGACGAAAACTCTGTGGAATCATCTCGACTGGATAGATGATTGGGGTGGTGAAAAAGAGCGCCATCATGATCATCGGCAACACCTGACCAACATCCTTGATGAAGACCGACAGTATTGCCACCAGAGGCGCCAGGGAGAAGGTTAACAACAGCCTGAGGGCGATCAATGCAGGTAGCAGGATCAGGGTTTTACCCGGCGGATAGCCCATAACCCAGGCGGCGAACACCAAAATCACCAACCCCAGAACTTCCTGAATCAAAGTACCGAAGGCAGCGATGGCCGGAAATACAATCGCCGGCATCTGGGTCTTCAGCAATAGATCACGATTGTTGGAGAGGCTGCTGCTTGCCTGCTGCAAACCATCCTGCAGTGCGCTGAAGGGCATCAACGCAGCAAACAGATAGAGTGCAAAATCCCCACTGCCGCCGTCAGGCCGGAAGCTGATTTTCAGAATCCCGGAAAATACAAAACTGTAAACCAACAGCAGAAAAAGGGGTTGCGCCAGCAGCCACAAGGGCCCCAGCAAAGTGCCTTTTATTCTGAGCAGGGTATCGCGCCGCACCATCAGCATGACGCTCTGGCGATGCCGGTAGAGGTCTCGATAGATCTTGAACAAGCGCCTTCAGTTTCCAGTCTAGAGGGGAAAAGGCGCTATGATACATCAGATACCG
>JAHRHW010000006.1 GCA_019100305.1 Candidatus Thiodiazotropha taylori
CAAGTCTGTATTACCCTGAATAATTGGGGTTGGTAAAAGAGATTCTAAAATATAGGATTGTTAACAGGCCCTAAGAAGGTGACTCGATGAAAGGTACACTCAGGCAACTCTGTTGCACGGTACAACGCAATTGCCATATCTCAGATGCCCGTCATGGCACCGATTATGGTCTCTGTACCTACCTTTTAAAGATGCGGGAGTACTACCGCTGGGAGAACGGTCTCGACTACGAGGCTTCCCTGACCAATGAGTCGGTCGGTGATTGGCTCACGGCCCGGGAAGCGCTGTGGGAGTCCCTGGTGGATGACAACTTCGACTCCCTGCCGATCGATGGCCAGACCTATGATCCCTTCGATGTGGAAGCCATCAATCAATCACTGGAACCCTTAGGGCTGGTCTATAGCGCCGGCTACGGTGCGAAAAACAAACCACTATTCTTTCTTGGCCACCTGGAACGTCATGAGGAGCCGGAGGGTATCTCGGTATGGGTTGCCGGACGTGAGCTCGCCAGAGACCTGTCTGCACCAGCGGCGATGAATCAGGGTGGACGCATTTATATACGGCGGGAGTCCTTTCGCCGGTTATTGTGGGAGAAGTTTGAGAACTGGCGATGGCAACGGGCCGATAATGCCCTGGGGCGAGCCTTTTCTCACTACGATTTTGATCATCAGCTTCAAGACTCACTCGATCTGATGGTGGAGAAAGAGTTGGCAGCCGTTCTGCTGCATGAGAAGGGCGAGTATCAGGCGGGACGGATACTGGGAGATCAATGGAATCAGATGGTTCTGGAGCTTGGCCATTCCGCTGCCGAACTGATGGTTCGTGCAGTCAGAGATCATTGGGCTGATTGTCAGGTGACACTGCCTCAGTTACTGGAAGATGAGGATGAAGCCTCTCTGCATTTCTATATCGGTGGCTTGAGCGGGATGCGTAAATCCCTCTTCCCGGCACTGATCTCAGCCTATGAAGCCTGGTATCAGGATAAAGACTGGCAACGTTTATCTAAACTGGTATCTGATGGAGAGGCCCACTGGTCCGGACTGTCGACCCGGCTGCTCGACTGTTACCGGAATCGACCAGTCGACACCCGCTCAGCAATCAAGCAGATGGTGGAAGCGAGTACCTTCTAATCTGGCGCCTGTTAACACTCATCCAATATATATTGCTGGTTGAGGTGTTAAATTCCCAAGTCAAACCGAATTTTATTGTATATAACGGTACTGGCGGGACAGCAATCCTGTATTGACCGTTTCGTTTCAATTGTTGATGGTCATATTGGATGAGTGTTAACAGGGCTTTAATTAAGCAGGATAGTGTTAAAAGGGAGCAGCATGAGTCAGGTCAATCCAAAACTACTGATCGTATTGGCAGTAGTCGTTCTGTTTGCGATTTATCTTAAAATCTCCAATCCACATCGAAAATTCAGTACCCAGGAGTACTGGACCAAAGCAACGCTTCAGTCCGTTGCCGAGGTGCCCGATGAGGCGTTGCAGCCGGGTAACAAGAATGGTGGCGTCCTGATGTGGGCGGCAATGGCCGTGGAGGACCCACAGATCATCGAGGCATTGGTGGCGCGTGGTGCTGAGATTAATGAGGCCGATACAATTTTTAAAGGTACTCCGTTGACCGGTGCGGCGGGTTTCAGCTCGAATCCGGCGGTTATCGACAAACTGATCGATCTGGGTGCGGATATCAATCAGCTGGTGAACAACGCTGAGGATGCGCTGATGATTGCGGCGCAATATAACCATCACGGGCCTGTCGTTGAACGGTTGATCCACCATGGCGCCGACACGAAGAGAAAAAACAGTCGTGGTATGAGTGCTGAGGATCTGGCGATAAAGAACAACAATCAACCCGCCATCAAGGTATTTCAGGCCCACTCCGAGAAAGCGGCACAGGGTGGTTAATAAATAACAGTGATCACGTAAAAAGTCTTAGATTTCAGGGGTTAGTCTGCCTGGTTGGTCTATACTTTGAGTTGAGCATTGAGAGAGTGTCATGGGTCGATTGCGTGCGTCGATGCTGCAACCGGCAGTTGATGGTTTTCTCATGGTATGTCTGAAATTCCAGCCGATCAAATTCGAGAACAAGGACAGGGAGTAGCGCAATGCAATTCATGGATGCCAAGGCGATGTTTTTTTCTCAAAACTGGGAAGATGCTGCAAGCTCCTGTTTGAAAAAACACAGGTTTCGGACACATACAAAACTTGAGCTAGAAGCTTTTGAAGAAAAATATGGCAAAGGAGCGAGTTTGGTAAAGCGTTCACTTTTGCTTATCAGGGGCGGTCGCTGATCAAACCCGGTATTCAGCGGGGAGAGGCTGAGTCGGTTTGGCCAATACCAAACTTAGCTAGCCTGGGATTTTATCCACCGGGCATCTGTGCATTGGTGCGGTCAATCTGGTGTGAGATTGAATCGTTGGTCAGTTCTTCAATTCACCCGGATAGCGAGGTTCAAGGATTACTGGAATGTGGTCTCTTCCGGCTCACCGTTGTTATCGATAACCACCTGTTTGACTCCCCGCATACGAGAGACGATATAAGCACCCATCAATAACGCCAACTGTTCATTGTCGGTCTCCAGGGCGGTCAGCAGTTTACCTGCAACCAACTGGCAGCGCTGAGTTTTGTCCGGATTTTTCACCCATCTCTGGCCGATCTGCCAACCCTTGTTCATATCCTGATCCATTTTCTCGAAAGACTCATTCATGGCATCGATATAGCCATCCGGTATTTCAAGGTTCATTGACCAGTCATCGATAATAAGATTTAGTTGCATGGTACTGATTGAATTTATGACTCAAACAAATAAGCTCGGTGTCAGGGTCTGTTAACAGGCCATAGAGTTTCCGAGGGATTATGATCGGGTCTCCTAAAGGTAAAATCAAGCGTATGGAAGATCAGGAATTACTCGCGGTGGTTGAATTGGGTGGTTACCCAAATTTCATACCCCTCTATCAGCGTCTCAATTTCAAGGTGGAGATGGTCAATTCGGTGCGCAAGGCCCAGTCCTGGCTGAAGAAGCATCGTCCTCAGGTGGTTGTTGCGGAGTTCTACTCCGATCCCCAGTTCCGGGATCGCATGAGTAATCTGGAATCCCTGTTGGCAACCCTGCAACGCTACGATATCGAAGCCGGGATCGTTGTGCTGATCGATGCTAAATACCTGCAGCGCCTGGAAGAGGTAAAATCCCGTTATGCCGTGCATGCGGTGCTGACATTTCCGGTTGATGAACAAGCGATGCAAACTGCTCTGGAATCAATATAGGAGTTTCTGATGTTGTTGAAAATTGATGGTCTACTCGATTCGGCTCTGCTACAGAAGATCGATCAGATACTGGCCGATGCAGAGTTCGTCGATGGTAAGCTGACGGCCGGCATGGCCGCACAGAAAGTCAAAAACAATCAGGAGCTGAAAGGTTCGCCGAAACAGATGGAGTTGTTGATTCGGATTCTGACCAGCGCCATGGGGCAGAGTGGTACCTTTCGTTCGGCGGTTCTACCTTATCGGATGGCCGATCCGATCTTTGCCCGATACCATTCGGGGATGACCTATGGCGACCATGTGGATGATCCCATCATGGGGCTGAGCGGTCAGCGATTTCGCAGTGATATCTCGATGACCATTTTCCTTAGGGAGCCGGATACATATGAAGGGGGCGAGCTGGTGATTCGTACTACCTTCGGCGAAAAGAAGGTCAAGCTGGCGGCGGGCAGCGCAGTGATTTATCCATCGTCGAGCCTGCATCATGTTGCCGAGGTGACCCGTGGTGAAAGGTTGGTGGCGCTGGCCTGGATACAGAGTTATGTGCGCGATCCGGCGCGGCGAGAGCTGCTTTACGAACTTGATCAGGCGAGGGAGGATCTATTGATGAATCGGCCTGATGAATCGACTACCGGATTGGTGGATAAGTCCTATGCCAATCTGCTGCGGATGTGGAGCGATGTTTGACCATCGAAGGGTGTGTCAGACTATCGGAGGTAAAGTGAAAACTTCACCTCCGATAGGATCAGGGGCTTAGCCAAGCGGCTTAATAACCGCCTTTGCGTTTGGTTTCTGGCAGGCCGGCAATCTTACTTGCCTGCTTGGCCGGGCCTTTGGGGAAGTGGATGTAGAGTGCTTTCGCATCCACCTTGCCCTCATCGGTCCAGACGCCTTTGAAGTGCTTGACCATATTACGCTCGTTAGGCTGATTGCCACCATTGTTAATATATTCATCGCGCAGAAAGTTGATGATTTCCCATGCCTTTTCAGACAGGTTTACACCTTCCTGCTCAGCAATGGCCTTGGCCACATCTTCACTCCAATCGGTTAAATTGACCAGATAGCCGTTCGCATCAGCTTCGATTGTATTACCGTTTACTTCATATGACATTGATCTCTCCTAACTAAATCACGAGACACTCTATCCCGTTAAACTCAAATTTTAATTTTGGAATTCTCTGTTCCGCTCAGCACCAGGATTCTCTCTCCCTCTTTGGAGACAAATCCGGCCAAGCGGTGAATTTGCAGCCTGTAATCTTAAACAGTCTTGTGTGGATTAAACAAGCCAAAGCCGCGAGTGCGCAGTGGGCCCAGTCCCTCCTCCTGAAGTGTGACGGCATCGTCCAGGGGTAGGCCAGCGACCATCAGACTTTTTGTCATCAGTGCCCCGTCCGGCGTCTCAAACTGCTCGCCTTTGCCGCAAAGCACCTTTTTAAACCTCAACTTAAGTGCTTTCAGTTGTTCGACGCAGTGTTGCAGAAACTCATCTTCCGATTGATCCTCAGCAGCGATCAGATGGCGGCAATAGAGTGTGGTCGTCATACCCAGCAGACGGGTATGGCTTTTTCCAATTTCCAGACTGTGGCCATCGATATCCAGGATCTGGCCGGTAAGCGTCTCTGCGTCCTCAACTCGACGATTGGGTAGTCGCAGTGCCAGCGGGGTTCGTCTTGACAGGTAGAGTAACTGGTCACTACCCGATGGGCGTTCCCAGCCGTTACCTGAATCTGCCCCGTAGATCAGATGCAGGCCGGCATTGGGTTCATCGGCAAACCAGGGCAGCGCCTGCTGGATTGCCTGCGACAGAGCCCAGGCGTGGTCGATGGGTAGGGTGGGGCAGTTGATCTTGAACAGCAGATCCAGCACGTTGTCCGGGACGACAAACCGTTCCTCATCTTCCTCTTCCTGCCAGAACATATTCAACTCCAGCTCAGGCTTCTGCCGGGATTTTACCGCGCAGCTCTTCACGATTGTACCACCACTCCCCGTCAACGATCACATCGAGCACCGTTGCCAGGCGGGGGAGAAATTTGGCGGGATCATCCAGTTCCATGCGTTCCACCCAGAAATCGAAAATCTCCTGCTCTTCCACCTGGCTATGGCGTCTGGCAACCTGGCCCATCAGCTGGTTGGTGAAAAACCTGAGGTCTTCCTGGGTCTGCCCCTCGGCACGCAGATCGACGATATAGCAGGCGGTTGCCGCTGCCACCGCAGCACCATCCGAGTTATCCGGTGTCTCGTCGATCAGATGCTGCAGCATGGCTACACTCAACTCAGGATCGATGGGAAAGGTGACCCCCAGCCAGATACCGTGAGCCAGTGCTTTGGCACCATCTTCCCTCTCCGCCTGGTAGAGCACGTCACACGCCTCAACCGCAGCCAGCCAGAACTCAGACGCGAGCGCTCTGTCAAACACGCTCTTGGCGATCTGCCAGGCTTCATCGTTGCGGTCCAGATCGAGCAGGATATAGCAGCTCTCTATTTCCAGTGAGAGGCGTTGCTCAGAGGCGCTGTCTCTATCCAGCGCCTCCAGCTGTTGACGGATCTCCTGCAGCTTTACCTCGAGAAGCTTGCTTGATTTGACAGCATCTTCGGCACTTTCGCTGTCTCCGAGAAAGGTTTCTGATTCCAAATACTTCACAGATCTCTACCCTGAATAATATTTTTACTTTGGCTTTGCTTACCCGATGCTAGGTAAATGCCGCTTCGAGACGGTCTTCCCAATTCTCCGGGGTATCCGCAAAGGGTGGTTTGACGTCGATACGGAAGAATACCTCCGTTTTCGAACGCTCTTTGACAACACCCAACAGTTGCTCAAAATTCTCAACCTCTGGATGTTGCATCATGATCTCGCTCAGGTACAGCATGTTTTTTTACTCATTTAAATACTTAGTAAAATGCTCGGATATTACTATTGAACAATATGCTTAAGTTGGGTTCAAGTCTTATCTGCAGTTATTGCGTGTAAATCTCACCCCTAAAGAAAAAATGGGATATCCACTTAATTGAGTAAATTGGGAATAGTTTATAACTCGCTGTGATTGCAGTAGTTATACTGCTAATAGTGTTTAAAAAATAGCTGTTGAACAGTGATTGTCTATCCCATTTGGGATAGATGTTTCTATCCCTGTCTCTCCCATCGGAAGGATATAGGTCTGCATTAGGAAACTCTAAACTTGCTGCCCAGTAGAAGCAGGCCCAGCCTGTGAGGTTAGGATTGCGGGTCGGTGGCCAGATTCTACAGCTTGGTTTTCAGCCAAGAAAAACAGAATGTGTAAAATGCTGACGACCTCGATAAACGACCATTGGGAGAAACAGTGATGGCAAAACAGATGCATGATACCCCCATGCTTGATCAGCTGGAGAGTGGCCCTTGGCCCTCATTCGTTACCGGCCTCAAGCGCCTCGCCAAAGACAACGATATGATGGTTGACCTGCTAGGTCAGCTGGAGACTTCTTACGAAACCCGCAAAGGCTACTGGAAAGGTGGTACTGTGGGCGTTATCGGCTACGGCGGTGGTATCATTCCCCGTTTTACCGAATTGAAAGGTGATGACGGCGTGGCTTTGTTCCCTGCCGCTGCAGAATTCCACACCCTGCGTGTCATGCCGCCTCCAGGCATGCACTACGACACCGACACCATTCGCAAATTCTGCGATATCTGGGAAAAGTACGGTTCCGGTTTGATTGCGTTCCATGGTCAGTCTGGCGACATCATGTTCCAGGGTTGTACCACTGACAACGTTCAGCCTGCATTCGATGAGATCAACGAAATGGGTTTTGATCTCGGTGGTGCCGGTCCTGCGGTACGTACCGGTATGTCCTGTGTTGGTGCGGCACGTTGCGAAAACTCCTGCTTCGACGAGGGTCGTACCATGCGCATGCTGGTCAACAACGCCCTTGACGATATGCACCGCCCAGCGCTGCCTTACAAGTTCAAATACAAAGTCTCCGGTTGCCCGAACGACTGCATGAACTCTGTACAGCGCGCTGATCTGGCTACCATTGGTACCTGGCGCGATGACATGAAAGTCGATCAGGATGAAGTGAAAAGCTTTGTCGCTGAGAAAGGTCGCAAATATGTCATCGACAATGTGATCACCCGTTGCCCAACCCAGGCCCTGTCATTGAATGATGACGATACCCTGGCGGTGGACAACCCCTCCTGTGTCCGTTGCATGCACTGCATCAACGTGATGAACAAAGCACTCTCTCCCGGCGACGACAAAGGCGTTACCCTGCTGTGTGGCGGTAAGCGTACTCTGAAGATCGGCGATCTGATGGGTACGGTTATCGTGCCTTTCATGAAGCTTGAGTCTGATGAGGACTTTGAAACCCTGGAAGAGCTGGCTACCGAGATCCTCGACTTCTTCGCTGAGAATGCGCTGGAGCACGAGCGTACTGGTGAGATGATCGAGCGTATCGGCCTGGTCAACTTCCTCGAAGGCGTCGGCCTGGAGATCGATCCTAATATGATCGAACGTCCGCGTATGAATCCTTATGTCCGTATGGATGGCTGGGATGAAGAAGCGGGCAAGTGGGCTGAACGCAAAGCGCAATAATTCTGTTTTCTGCTGCTTGACAGCAGGTTGAAAGGGGGGCATCGGGTACGCCCGAATGCCCCTTAAAACGAATCAATTACCCTATTTTTTTGGAGGTAGGTATGTCGGAACCTCGTATGCCGATCGAGAGTGGCGTTCCAGAGATGGAGCCCTACTTGCACCCCGTCCTGAAGAAGAACTATGGCGAATGGGCCTGGCATGAGCGCCTGCGTCCTGGTGTCCTGCGTCACGTTGCCAAAAGTGGTGACAGCATCTGGACAGTGCGTGCCGGTACTCAGCGTCAGATGGACGTCTACACCATTCGCAAGCTGATGGATATAGCTGATGAGTTTGCGGAAGGCTACGTCCGCTTCACCATCCGCTCCAACATCGAGTACATGGTCGGTGATGAATCCAAGGTTCAGCCGTTGATCGACAAGCTGAACGAGGAAGGTTTCCCGATCGGTGGTACCGGTCCTTCGGTCTCCATGATCTCACACACCCAGGGATGGTTGCACTGCGACATCCCGGGTACCGACGCATCCGGTGCTGTAAAAGCGCTGATGGATGACCTCTACGACGAGTTCGTAAAGGAAGAGATGCCCAACCGTGTGCGTATCACCACCTCTTGCTGCCAGATCAACTGTGGTGGCCAGGGCGATATCGCGATCAACATCCAACACACCAAGCCGCCTAAGATTGACCACAGTCAGGTGGCCAATGTTTGTGAGCGTCCTTCGGTTGTTGCCCGTTGTCCGGTTGCTGCGATCCGTCCTGCGATGGTTAACGGTAAGCCTTCTCTGGAAGTCGACGAAAAGAAATGTATCTGCTGTGGTGCCTGCTTTCCGCCATGTCCGCCGATGCAGATCAACGATCCGGAGCACTCCAAGTTCGCGATCTGGGTGGGTGGTAAGAACTCCAATGCCCGTTCCAAGCCGACCTTCCATAAACTGGTAGCTGCCGGCGTGCCGAACAACCCTCCGCGTTGGCCTGAAGTTTCCACCGTCGTCAAGCAGATCCTCAGCGCTTATAAAGAAGACGCCAAGGATTGGGAGCGCATCGGTGAGTGGGCTGATCGTATCGGTTGGCCAAAATTCTTCGAAAAGACCGGTCTGCCTTTCACCAAGTATCACATCGATAACTGGCGTGGTGGTCGTAGCAACCTGAATGCCTCTGCTCACATCCGTTTCTAATAGCGGTTAGTAGTCGTATAGGCAATTAACAGGAAGGTCATACTGATGAAATTTGCGATTCAGGTTAACGAAGGTCCGTACCAACACCAGGCAACGGACTCAGCATACCAGTTCACCAAGGCCGCGCTGGAAGCCGGTCACGAAGTGATGCGTGTCTTCTTCTATCACGATGGTGTGAACAACGGTACCAAACTCACAACCCCACCACAGGACGATCGAAATATCGTCAACCGGTGGACTGAGCTGGCGAAAAAATACGACCTCGACCTGGTTGTCTGCGTGGCAGCAGCGCAGCGTCGTGGCATCGTTGACGAAGGCGAGATGCAGCGTAACGGAAAGGACGCTGAAAACATCGCTGACAACTTTCGCATCTCCGGTCTCGGTCAGCTGGTCGAAGCGGGTATCCAGTCTGAGCGACTGGTGGTTTTCGGTGATTAAAGCATAGAGGTTGATCATGTCTGAGCAGATAAAAAAATTCATGTACATCAACCGCCGTGCACCCTATGGCACCATCTACGCCTGGGAGTCGCTGGAAGTTGTGTTGATCGGTGCAGCGTTTGACCAGGATGTAAGTTTGGCTTTCCTGGATGACGGTGTGTTTCAGTTGGTTAAGGGGCAGGACACCGCCGAGGTGGATATGAAAAATTTCTCCCCCACCTACCAGGCACTGGGTGACTACGATGTGACCAAGCTTTTCGTCGAGAAAGAGTCTCTGGAAGAGCGTGGTCTGACACTTGATGATCTGATGCCGCTCACCTATGAAGACGAAGACGATGATTGGGCCGAGAAGGATTCAATCAAAGTTGTGAGTCGTGCTGAACTGGCTGACATCATGGAAGAACAAGATGTCATGTTTAGCTTCTAATCCGGAGTATTGAATATGAGCACGCTACACACAGTCAATAAATCACCTTTCGAGAAGTCTTCTATGGATAGCTGTCTGGCCTATGCCAAACAGGGCAGTGCTGTGCTGATGTATGAAGATGGTATCTATGGTGCGATCAAAGGCACAGCGATTGCTGACAAGATTGCCGCGGCAAGCGGTGTCAGCTTCTATGTACTGGGCCCCGACCTGAAAGCGCGCGGTGTCGCTGAAGATAAGGTCGTTGATGGTATCGAAATCGTGGACTATCCCAAGTTTGTCGCCCTCGCGAGTGAGAACGACAAAGTACAGGCTTGGGTCTGATTAGTTTACTGAACAACTCTGTAACGTAATTTGGAGAGAAAATATGGCTATCGAAGCAAATGGTAAGACCTTCGAAACTGATGAAGAGGGTTACCTGACCAACCTGGGCGAATGGGAGCCTGCTGTTGCTGAAGTAATGGCGAAAGAGGATGACCTCGAGCTGACCAGTGAGCATTGGGAGATCATCAACTTCCTGCGTGAGTACTATGAAGAGTACCAGATTGCTCCAGCCGTGCGCGTTCTGACCAAGGCTGTTGGTAAGAAACTGGGTAAGGAGAAAGGCAACTCTAAGTATCTGTATGCCCTTTTCCCATATGGTCCTGGTAAGCAGGCTTGCCGTTTCGCCGGTCTGCCTAAGCCTACTGGCTGTATCTAAGAGACCTATACACTGGGCGGGTGAATGCTGACATTCACCCGCCGGTGAATCAGACCAACACTTGAGGAACGCAGGAACATGTCATCTGTCTACGCGTTGCTGTTTATCGTAGCGACCATCGTTCTGGTAATTGGCTTGGCGAGAAAAATCGTCCAGTATGCCAAGACACCTGCACCACTAAAGATTCCCACGACTCCGGCACCTGTGACTCAGACCGGGGTTGTTTTCAGACTGTTTCGCGAAGTTGTACTCTTTGAAAGTCTGTTCAAGAGTACCAAGTGGACCTGGATCTTTTCCTGGTTGTTCCACATGGGGCTTTTCCTGGTCCTGTTAAGACATGTGCGCTACTTCATCGATCCTGTATGGCTGCCTATCCAGTTGATACAGCCCTTCGGTAAGTATGCTGCCTTTGCCATGGTTGCGGGTCTGGCAGGTCTGTTGGTTCGACGTATTTTCGTTGACCGGGTGCGTTATATCTCTGCACCATCCGATTACCTCTGGCTGCTGATTCTGCTAATGATCGGCATGAGCGGCGCCATGATGACCTTTGTCATCCACACCGATGTGGTGGCAGTAAAGCAGTTTTTTACCGGATTCTGGACCTTCAGCGGCGGTGAGCTGCCGATGGATCCAATCCTGTTGATACATCTGACACTGGTTGCTGTGCTGATGATCTTGCTGCCATTCAGCAAACTACTGCACATTCCCGGGGTCTTCTTCAGCCCAACCCGTAATCAAGTGGACAATCCGCGTGAGCGTCGTCACTTGGTCGAGTGGGCCAGAAAGTTTGAAGAGTCTTAAGTCCACGCTTGGCCGATGAGGGTTACAAATGGCTGGAGCTGAATTCGAAACACCGGAACTGAGTGAACACATCGAAGTTCCTGAGTTGGTTGAAGGTACCATGGAGCATATCACTTGCTTTGTGGCTAAACCCAATCACCAGGAAGATTTGGGATTTCCCGGTGAGAAAGTAGAGAACTGGAAAGAGGTCGCGATCGACAAGATGGGCGATCTGCTGAGCCGCTATCGCTCATTCCAGGTTTTCATGGATGCCTGCGTGAAATGTGGTTCCTGCACAGATAAATGCCACTATTTTCTCGGTACCCAGGATCCCAAGAATATGCCTGTGGGTCGTCAGGACCTGCTGCGTAAGGTCTATCGTCGCTATTTCACTTTCGCTGGAAAATACTTTCCGAAACTGGTCGGCGCGGTCGATCTGAGTGAAGAGATCATTGACGATTGGTACAGCTATTTTCACCAGTGTTCACAATGCCGACGCTGCTCCGTGTTCTGCCCTTACGGCATCGATACTGCAGAGATCTCCATGGCAGCCAGAGAGATTCTTGACTCCATCGGTGTCGGCCAGAAGTACTGTAACGAGATCATCGGCAAGGTCCACAAGATCGGAAACAATCTGGGTCTGCCAGGTCCTGCCATCGCTGATACCCTTGAGGGGCTGGAAGAAGATGTCTGGGATGAAGATGAAGTCGCCGTTAAATATCCTCTAGATGTAAAAGGGGCTGACATTCTGCTGGTTACGCCTTCAGCGGATTTCTTTGCTGAACCTCACGTGGATGGCTTGATCGGATATGGCAAGGTCTTCCATGAAGCCGGTGTCAGCTGGACATTGAGCACCACAGCTTCGGAAGCCGGTAACTTCGGCATGTTCATCGGCAGCTATGAAAATATGCGCCGGGTATCATTGAGAATCCGTGAAGCGGCATTGGAGCTTGGTGTTAAACGCATTGTCTTTGGTGAGTGTGGTCACGCCTGGCGTATTGCCTACAGTTTCCTCAACACCCTGGCCGGTCCATTCGATTTCCTCGATCCGGACTATCCGGTACCGCAGCATATCTGCGAGTTCACCTTGAACGAGATTGAGAAGGGCACTCTGGAGTTCGACAAGTCGGAAAATGACGATATGTCGATCACCTTCCACGACTCATGCAACGTGGCCCGTGCCTCCCGTATGGGTGACACACCGGGTGGCCAGTTTGAGATTCCACGTAAAGTCATCAAGGCAGTCGTCAACAACTACCACGACATGGAGTGGGACACCATCCATGAGCGCACCTTCTGCTGCGGCGGCGGTGGTGGTCTGCTGACCGATGATTTGATGGAAGTGCGCGTCAAAGGGGCGAAGCCTCGGATGAGCGCCTTCAAGAATGTCATGGAAGAGAAAGGTGTTACCCATTTGGCTGCAATCTGCGCCATCTGCAAGAGTCAGTTCACCAAGGTATTACCTTACTACGGTATGGATATGTTCCAGATTGTCAGTGTTCACCAGTTGGTCAGCAATGCCATTGTGTTGAACAGAAAAACGCCGCCCGAGGAAGCCCCGGGATATGGCGAAGATGATGATGAATAGAGATACGACTAACTAGCGCAACATAGATTCCTACACTGTGTAGGGCACGACCAAGATAAGTTCTATAAGGAGACTGAATATGGCAACTCCTAGCGAAGAGATGAAAAAAGACGTTACTTGGCGTCGTTTCGAAGACGGCGACAATGAGTGGGATGATTGGGGTGATAAGATCTTCCAGGAAGATACATCCTACAAGTGCCCTACCTATATCAACCGTACACCTCCCTGTCAGGGTGGCTGTCCGTCTGGACACGATATCCGTGGCTGGCTGGCGATCGTGCGTGAGCAGGAAAAACCTTCCGAAGGTATGGAGTGGGAGCAGTATGCCTTCGAGCGTGCTGTCGAGGCCAATCCTTTTCCTTCAATGATGGGTCGTGTCTGCCCGGCACCCTGTCAGGATGGCTGCAACCGTAACGAGGTTGAAGACTTTGTCGGCATCAACTCGGTTGAGCAGTACATCGGTGATACCGCCATCGAGAAAGGTTTCAAATTCACCCCTGGCACCGATACCGGTAAAAAAGTTGCGGTAATCGGTGGTGGACCGGCTGGTATGGCGGCTGCCTTCCAGCTGCGCAAACTGGGTCACGGGGTTACCGTATTCGAAAAGGATCCAGAACTCGGCGGTATGATGCGTTACGGCATCCCCAACTATCGTATTCCGCGCGATAAGCTGCAGGCCGAGATTCAGCGTATTCTGGATATGGGCGTTGAGACCCGTACCGGCGTCAAGGTCGGTTCCGATGTTCCGGTTGCCGAACTCGAAAAAGAGTACGATGCCATTCTTTGGGCACTGGGATGCCAGAATGGTCGCGATCTGCCGGTTGACGGCTGGGTCGGTACACCAAACTGCGTCTCCGGTGTCGCCTTCCTCAAGGCCTTCAACGAGGGTCGCATGAAGGTCACAGCAAAGAATGTGGTCTGTATCGGTGGTGGTGATACCTCGATCGACGTGATTTCAGTCGCCCGACGTCTCGGCGCAAATGCCGCTGCCGGAAATCCGGAAGATGTTGTACTGGATATCTCCATGAATCAGGATGATGCGCTTGCTGAAGGTGCTGAACCAGCAGCTGCAACTCTGACCTCTCTGTTTACCAAGGACAAGATGTTTGCCGCGCAGCACGAGATTCACGATGCGCTGCATGAAGGCTGTGAGATTCTGGATGGTGTGATGCCATTGGAAGTGATTGTCGGTGCTGACGGTCGTGCAACCGGACTGAAAGTTTGTGACTGTACAATGGACGGCATGACCCCGGTTCCAACTGAAGGTACCGAACGTGTACTGGAAGCTGATCTGATCGTCTCCGCGATTGGTCAGAGTGCCGATATGGATGGCCTGGAAGATATGGCCAACGATCGCAACCTGATCGATGCTGACAAGTTCTATCAGGTACCCGGTAAAGAGGGTCACTTCGTCGCTGGTGATATCGTTCGCCCTCATCTGCTGACCACCGCGATTGGTCAGGCATCCATTGCCTGCGAAAGCATCGATGCCTATATCACTAAGAAAACCATGGCCAAGCGTCCCAAGGTAGATGTACACCACTTCGACCTGCTGGATAAGCTGAAAGAGGCCGATATGGCGCCCGAAGCCTTCGATAAGAATGAAGGTGATCTGCGTGGTACCAACTCTGCGAAATTTGCTGTCCACAACTATGAGGATCGTTCCCGTCAGGAGGTTATTCCTGCCAACGATCTGTTCCTCGGCCACTTCGAATTTACACCGCGTGTGCTGCGTTCAGAAGATGTTCCTACCGCTGATGAAGTATTACACCACTTCAAAGAGCGTATGAATGGTCTGAACCAGGAACAGGTGCAGGAAGAGGCCAAACGATGCATGAGCTGCGGCATGTGTTTCGAGTGTGACAACTGCGTGGTTTTCTGTCCTCAGGATGCGGTATTCCGCGTCAAGCGCAATGAGACCACCACAGGACGCTATGTGGACACAGACTACAACAAGTGTATCGGTTGTCATGTTTGTACCGATGTCTGCCCAACTGGTTATATCCAAATGGGGTTAGGTGAATAGGAGCTGAGATGCGTAGTTCTCTCATCAGCAACAGTACTCTCTTGATCCTGCTGGCGGCGCTGTTGGCGCCTGCCATGCAGGTGTTCGCTGAGAGTCGCTTTGTGACCGAAAATTCGAAAGCCGCTTCGCTTAAGAGTTGCGTGGCACCGACGAATCAGATGCGCAGGAACCATATGGACTACCTGCAGCATGGTAGAGATGACACCGTTATCGATGGTATTCGTGGCATCGATTACAGTCTGTCGGAATGTATCGACTGTCATGCCTCGAAGGATCAACAAGGTCAGGCGGTCTCTGTAACCGATGAGGGTCAGTTTTGTCAGGCTTGTCACGAGTATGTTGCGGTGAGCCCTGCCTGTTTTCAGTGCCATAGAACAACGCCCGACACACAGGCTGGAGCTGCTAAATTAGGACATCACAGTGGTGACTCCGATCCGCACGAAGGCCTTGATATTCAACTGCCAGCTGGGATTCAGAGAGACTGAAGATGAGTAATAAGAGTGACCAGCCGAATATGGATCGCCGTAAAATGATTGGCGGTGCCATTGCTGCAACCGGTGCCATGACTATCGCACCCGGCGTGATTCTGCATGCTGCTTCTGTCAGTGATGAGGCTTCTGCCGGAGCCGATGCAAAACATCGTTGGGGTATGTTGATCGACAGTAACAAATGTGCTGACGGTTGCAGTGCCTGTGTTGACGCCTGTAATACGGAACATGGTCTGAAAGGCCATGGCAGACCGGCAACCGACGCAGTCTGGATTCGTCCGGTAAAACTGAAAGACAAGCAGACTGGCCGCGAAAACCGCCTGGTTATGATGTGTCAGCATTGTGAACATCCGCCCTGTGTCGATGTCTGTCCGACCAACGCCTCATTCAAGCGAGTAGACGGCATTGTGCTGGTAGATCGCCACCGCTGTATCGGTTGCCGTTACTGCATGATGGCCTGTCCTTATAAAGCCAGATCATTCATCCATGAAGCACTGACTGAACAGTCGGTCAATGCACCACGTGGCAAAGGTTGCGTTGAGTCCTGCACACTCTGTGTGCATCGTGTCGACGATGGGGTTATGCAGACGGCCTGCCAGGAAGCCTGTAGCAAAGAGGGCCATGACGCCATCCTTTTCGGTGACTTGAATGATCCGAACAGTGAGATCAGCAAGACACTTAAATCCACCAACTCAGTACAGATCCGGGCCGACCTTGAGTTGAATACCGGCGTGCGCTATCTCAACCTGTAATCTGAGGGGAGCTAGGATTCAAAATGAGTAAGATGTATTACCGCGAACTCTACTGTGGCACGCCGGCAAGATACTGGTCCGGGCTGGCCCTGTTGGGTGTGATCATCGCGATCGGTCTGGGTGCTGCTTACTACATGGAGCACAATGGCCACTGGGTTACCGGCATGTCCAACCAGATTGTCTGGGGGCTGCCTCATGTATTCGCCATCTTTCTGATTGTCGCTGCTTCCGGGGCGCTGAATGTCGCTTCCATCGGCTCGGTCTTTGGTGGGCCGCTGTATAAGCCTCTGGGCCGCTACTCCGGTTTACTGGCTATTGGTCTGTTGGCCGGTGGTCTGATGGTATTGGTACTCGACCTTGGGCGTCCCGACCGTCTGATCGTCGCCATGACTGAGTATAACTTCAAGTCAATCTTCGCCTGGAACGTCATACTCTACACCGGATTCTTCGCGATCGTTGGTATCTATCTATGGACCATGATCGATCGTAGCGTAAACAAATATAACCGCACCGTCGGTTTTGCCGCCTTCTTTTGGCGTATTGCGCTGACCACCGGTACCGGTTCCATCTTCGGTTTTCTGGTCGCCCGGGAAGCATACGATGCAGCGATCATGGCTCCGATGTTCGTTATCATGTCGTTCAGCTATGGTCTGGCTTTCTTTATCATCACCCTGATTGCCGCCTACATCTGGGGTGACCGTGAACTGGGTGATTTCCGTCTGACGAAATTGAAAAACCTGTTGGGGGTTTTCGTTGGTGCGGTGTTCTACTTCACCCTGGCGTACAATCTGACCAATCTCTACATTACCCAGCATCATGGTATCGAACGCTTCATCCTGCTCGATGGGGGTGTCTATACCCAGATGTTCTGGATCGGTCAGATCTTCATCGGCAGCATCATTCCGCTGTTCCTGATCTACTCCCCGGCATTTGAAAAGTCCCGCTGGGCGATTGCAGCGGCATCCATTGCGGTGCTGATCGGTGGCTTCTTCCAGATCTATGTGATTGTCATCGGTGGACAGGCCTACCCAATGAATCTGTTCCCGGGTAAAGAGGTTGTGGAGAGTGGTTTCTATGACGGACAGGTGATGAGTTATGTGCCTACCCTGCCAGAAGCGGCGCTCGGTGTTGCAGGCATCGCTGTTGCACTGACCATGGTTGCGGTTGGCGCCAGGGTATTCAAGGTCTTCCCGGAGACGCTGGAAGATTAATCGATCTTCTACCCTCGACAAACGAAAAGACGCTAAGATCCATCACCGCTTTGCGGTGGTGGATTTTTTGTTTACAGCGTAGGATGTAGTCAGCTTATTTGAAAACCAAACCCATCAATCGTGCCTTCAATCTACATATCAGCCGCCCATAAATCCTCCGGCAAGACCACCCTGTCGATTGGACTTGTGCGCGCTCTGGTGGAGAGGGGTGTACGGGTGCAACCCTTCAAGAAGGGGCCGGACTATATCGATCCTCTCTGGTTGAGCGCTGCAGCAGGCAGAGCTTGCTACAACCTGGATTTCTACACTCAGAGCCGGGATGAGATTAGTGAGCGCTATATCAATCAGCAGCAGGATAGCGATCTGGCGCTGATCGAGGGAAACAAGGGGTTGTATGACGGCATCGATGTGGCCGGTTCAAACAGTAATGCAGCGATGGCCGTTCATCTCGGGACTCCGGTCGTATTGGTTATCAACTGTCGGGGTATGACCCGGGGCATTGCTCCCCTGTTGCTTGGCTATCAGGCATTCGACCCGAATATACGGATCAATGGGGTGATTCTCAATCAGGTTGGCGGCAGTCGCCATCAATCGAAGTTGAATCAGGTGGTTGAGCACTACACGGACATTCCGGTATTGGGCGCCGTACAGGCGGAGCCGGAACTGCAGATCGTCGAACGCCATCTGGGTCTGATTCCGAGCAATGAGGAGCAGAGCTCTGAAAAGCTCATCAACAAGTTGGCGGAAACGGCCAAAACCAATGTGGATCTTGACCGTATTCTCGAAATTGCCAATGGTGCTGAGCCGATTGGCACGGCATCCACACAAAAACCATTGAATTCAGACCGGCCTTATGCCGGGCTTAAAATCGGTCTGGCGAGGGATGAGGCGTTCGGCTTCTACTACCCGGATGATCTGGACAGGTTCCGGGAATCGGGTGCGGATCTGCTTGAATTCAATACCCTGAAAGATCGGGAACTACCTGATGTGGATGGTATTTTTCTTGGTGGTGGTTTCCCGGAAACGACCATGCAACAGATCGAGAGCAATCCGCATATGCAACAGGCGATCGTCGGTTTCATCGAGCGGGGTGGGCCTGTCTATGCGGAATGTGGCGGCTTAATCTATTTGACCCGGAGTCTGTCCTGGCAAGGGAAAAAATGTAGAATGGCAGGTGTGATACCGGCCGATACGGTGATGCACGAAAAGCCCCAGGGCAGGGGCTACGTGCGGCTGAGTGAAACCGGCAGGAGTCCATGGCCAACCCTCGGTGAGGGGCATCAGGAGATCTTTGCCCATGAGTTTCACTACTCATCCCTGGTTGGCTTGAAAGCGCAACAGGATGACTACGCCTACCGGGTGGAGCGGGGCTTTGGTATCGACGGTAAAAATGATGGTTACGTCTATAAAAATCTGCTGGCAAGTTATACCCACAGACGCAGCGTAGGCGGTAACAACTGGGTGACGCGTTTTCTGGCGCTGGTGGCGTCAGTGAAAAACGTTTGAGAGAAAACAACAGGTGAGCGATGTTTAAAATTACACCTCGAGCAGCTGAGCAGATTGTGCAGGCCGCGAAAATGGGCGGTACGGAAGGTATGGCATTACGCTTCGCTGCACAGCAGAAGGAAGACGGCAGCTTTGATTATCTGATGGGATTCGATGACACCAGCGAAGAGGATATTCAGTTTGACTCAGAAGGGATCAGTATCATCATGACGCCTGAGTACTATTCATTGCTGGATGAGACGACGATGGATTTTGCCGAGCTGGATGATGGCGAAAGCGAATTTATCTTTATCAATCCCAAGGATAGCAACTACTCACCACCCAAAGAGCCCGTACAGTAGGTAAAAACCCGCTGTCATCTGCCGATATGGATCTTTCAAGCGAAGATGCCCTGCGTCTGAATGTTCTGTTGGCGAATAAGCCGCAGGCTATCCGCATCGATGAAGCATCCATGACCCTGCATGCCTTGACGGAAAAGGGTGAAAGCTCCCTCTCGCTGAATCCCAACTGCCGGGAGGACCTCTACCTTCGCATGGTGAGGGAGAGCCTGTCAGGCCATGTGCTGGGTTCGCCCGGGGGCTATCCGATCTATCTCAAACGCTGGAGCCGCATGGGGCAGACCCGGGATGACAACCTGGAACAGCTGCTGTTACTTGGGGAACCGGAAGCGGTGGTTGCCATCACTTCCGCTAAAGGCCTGACCAACGAAGTTGCCAGACGTGCCTGGTGGACCTCCCAGGAGCCGGACAATGCCAGAAGGATGCTACAGAATCCTCAGGTTACCGGCGGGGAGATGGGGCCCGAACTGGCCCGTTTTCTGATTGAATACCTGCCTTTCGAGACAGAACCTCTGAGTATCGTCGAGAGCCTTCGGCTGGTGTTGCAGCCCGGATTGATCAGTGACGATGAGCGACAGGAGCTGTGGCTGCGCTGCGGTCGCAAGCCCACCTACTATCTGGGATTCCTCGCCAGTATACCGGATGATCTGCCCCAGTTGCCGGCACCCAGGGCGCTCGCTGAGGAGGAGAGGTCCGCCTGGCAGAGTCTGGCTGATCATGGCAATGCCTATGCTGAACTCATGTTACGCATCAATAGCTCTCAGGGTCAGGGATTTTTAGCAACGGTTCTGAAGGTGATGGAGAAGCCGGCCAATCAGGATGTGGTGACTCTGCTGCTGGATGTTCTGCAGGACTATTTCTCAGCACTGCGTCCGGATGGGGATCCGGATCTGACCCTGCAACAGTTACAGCAGGAGGCCGACGCACTGGTTGATCAGCAACTGGATGCCTGCGTTACTGAAACAGAGGGCCGGGAGCAGGAGCTGCGCACCCTCTATCTTCTATCCGGTATGGGGTACGGTGTGGTTCGTCCGGTGTTTTGCAAAACGGACGCGATCGGTAGCCTGATGCGAAAAAAACTCGCGCCGGTTTTCGATCCGTTAAAACAGCACGTGCAACGCTTACTCTAAATGGAGTGTCGTTGTTAAGATCGGGTCCATTGGCATCGCATCATCGGAAACTGAGCCTGTCATTGGCCGTGCATGGACGCCAATCACCGCAAGCATTCGCCAATTCTAGATCAGCGCCAGATGAACGATTTACCTGTCCAGACTTGTCGTCGCCACAACAGACCATTTGCGTTAATTCGCCTTCATTTGCGGAATGAAGTCGTATTAAATTCGCGAGTCATCTCAGCCGACGTCGCCCCTGATAGGCGGAGACATGCTGGATCAGGGTCTGGAAAGGCAGATTGTCCAGACTGTTGAATTCGGCCTTGGCCCGGCTGATCAACTGAAACACATCCTCGATAACTTCCGGAGTCGTCTGATCCGGATAGAGTACGGAGAAGAGTCCACGCAAACCACCCACCTGGAGACGCATCGCCTTGCCGTGGGGCAACACTTCATTGTCGTTGTTTGATTTCAGCGCAAAACGGGCTTGGTGACGCAGGTTTTTCAGCAGTTCGAGACATTGGGCGTTGGCTTCATCAGAGATACAGTGGACACCCTCTCTCTCAGCAATACAGATCTTCTTTGCCTGGCTGCAATCGCAGTGGCGGGAGAGCAGACTCTTCTCATAGGCGCAAAAACGCTCGTTCATCTCCCGATAAGTACGGCGGAAAGCGTCCTGGTCCATGATTATCCCGATTTATTGGTGAAACGGTGAATCATACGTCGGTCCCGTTTGGAGGGCTTGCCATGGGCTGGTTGTGGCAGGCTGGCGCGCTCCACCCGTTGCGCTTCAATCACCTTCTCTCGCCTGGCGACACTCTCCGGGGTCTCTTCATAGAATAGTCGGGCCTCGGTCGCAGGTCGTCTTCGGTCTGCGGGAACGCTCACCTGGATATCCCACTCCAGGGAGCCTTTGTGAATTCTCAAGTGGCTTCCCGCCTTTACCTCTTTCCCCGGTTTGGTACGTTGTCCATTGAGGTGTACCTTGCCTCCATTGATCGCTTCAGCAGCGATCTGTCGGGTCTTGAAGAAGCGTGCCGCCCAGAGCCACTTGTCGAGCCGCACCTTTGCTGTCAAATCAAAGGTCGGCATCCGCAATTCCCAGCAGCTGGTTGAGCTGCCCAGAGATCTCCATCGACGCAAGATCGTCATACCCACCCACATGAAAGTCATCGATGAAGATCTGCGGCACGGTATGACGATTGCTGCGACGCATCATTTCCTGCATGATTTCCCGATCATGATCGATCCGGATCTCCTCATAGGTGACGCCCTTGTTCTCCAACAGATGTTTGGCGCGAACACAGTAGGGGCAGATCGCGGTGGAATACATGACGACTTGTGGCATTAATGGGCTCCTCATGCTAACTAACTGTAATAACGATAAAAATAGTTTTTTATAATGGAGTAGTATCCTAACAGCAGGCTGATCACACTTCTACCGGAGGATAGTCTGTATCTGTTGATATGCCATGAAATCTGCTGGGTTGCTGAGTTTGTCACAACAAGCTATTGGGTTATTAACCCGCTACCCTAATAGCTCATGCTGAGCGGCCAGGTGAATCGTGCTAACAGACCCTGATTGAAAATAATAGACCCGGTGAGCCACCTCTCAAGCCTGCGCCGGTTTGCCGCCCTGGAGAGGTTTTGATCAGTCAACTGATGAATGGCATGACAAAATTGTGGAACATCATTGTTGCTTTCAACTCGCGGCTTTAGACTGCTCAAGATAAACGCTCAATTGGCAACAGCGGGGCTGTTGTAGAACAAACAGGAGTTCCGATGCGAACAGATAACGCCAAGTCCATCTATCTAAAAGACTATCAACCACCACACTTTCTGGTTGAACAGGTCTCTCTGGAGTTCGATCTGCAGCAGGATAAGACTTTGGTTACAAGCCGCCTGCAGATGCGTCGCAATCCAGCCTCGACCGAGCAGAATCCGGAGCTGGTGCTGGATGGTGAGAAGTTGAAGCTTCTGCAGCTTGCCATTGATGGTCAGGAGTTGGATGAGACCTCCTATCAGCTGGATGACCATACGCTTACCATTGCTGACGTTAAACAGCGATTCACCCTGTCGACCCAGGTGGAGATCAGGCCACAAGAGAATACCGCACTGGAAGGGCTCTATCAGTCGGGAAAGATGTACTGTACCCAATGTGAGGCGGAGGGATTCAGGCGGATCACCTATTTTCCCGACCGACCCGATGTGATGGCCAGCTTTGATACAACCATCATTGCCGATAAAGCGGCCTACCCGGTACTCCTCTCCAACGGTAACTGTGTCCAACAGCAGGATCTGCCAGAGGGGCGTCATCAGGTTCGTTGGGAGGATCCCTTTCCCAAACCCTGCTATCTGTTTGCCCTGGTTGCCGGCGATCTGAGGTTTCAGCAGGACAGCTACACGACCGGTTCCGGCCGTGAGGTCGATCTGCTCATCTATGTGGAACCGGAAAACATCGATAAGTGCGACCATGCGATGGTGTCGTTAAAACATGCCATGGCCTGGGATGAGGAGCGCTATGGCCGGGAGTACGATCTCGATATCTTCATGATCGTCGCGGTCAACGATTTCAACATGGGGGCGATGGAGAACAAAGGGCTGAATATCTTCAATTCTAAATTTGTACTGGCCCGCCCCGATACGGCCACCGACAGTGACTTTCAGCATATCGAGGGGGTGATCGCCCATGAGTACTTTCATAACTGGACCGGTAACCGCATCACCTGCCGGGATTGGTTTCAACTCAGTTTGAAAGAGGGGTTGACCGTCTTCAGGGATCAGGAGTTTTCTGCCGACATGGGCTCCCGTGGGGTGAAACGGATCGAGGATGTGCGGCTGCTGCGCAGCCACCAGTTTGCCGAGGATGCGGGGCCGATGGCCCATCCGGTGCGTCCGGAGAGCTACATCGAGATCAACAATTTCTATACCGTTACTGTCTATGAGAAAGGTGCGGAAGTGGTCAGGATGCAGGCCAACCTATTGGGTGCCGAAACCTACCGCAAGGCAACGGATCTCTATTTTGAGCGGCACGATGGAGAGGCGGTGACAACCGACGATTTCGTCAAATGCATGGAGGATGCGAGCGCGCGGGATTTGAGCCAGTTTCGCCTCTGGTACAGCCAATCCGGTACACCGCAGGTACGGGTGTCGACCCACTACGATGAGCAGCGGAGGAGTTTGCAAATCACATTCAGCCAAACGACACCGGAAACCCCTGGACAGAAGCAGAAAGAACCTTTTCATATCCCCATCGCTCTGGCGTTGTTGGACAGTCAGGGAGAGTCTCTGCCGCTAAACCGCAGTGCAGGAGCAACTGGCTCGCTCAAGGAGCAGGTGCTGGAGTTGACCGAGGCGACGCAGACTTTCGTCTTCCATGATCTTCCGCAACAGCCGGTGCCTTCGATCCTGCGGGGATTCTCTGCCCCGGTCAAGCTGGAGTATGACTACAGCAATGATCAGCTGATGTTCCTGATGGCGAGAGAGTCGGATGACTTTAATCGTTGGGATGCCGCACAGACGCTGGCCAGACGTACCTTGCTGAATCTGGTTGAAGCTTGTCAACAGGGTCAGTCGTTGACATTGCCGGAGGGATTTGTCGAGGCGTACCGTTTGGCCCTGACCGGTCAGCAGGCCGACAAGGCGCTGTTGAGCGAACTGCTGAGTCTGCCTTCGGAATCGACCATCGGTGATCAGATGGCGCAGGTGGATGTGGAGGCAATACATCAGGCACGCCAATGGTTGAAACAGGCCCTGGCAGAAGCGCTGCGGGATGAATTTACCGCTGTCTATGAAGGCAATCAGTCAGAGGCTTATGAGATTACCTCCGCATCGATCGGGCAAAGACGCCTGAAAAACCTCGCCTTGAACTATTTGATGAGTCTCGAAGACCCACAGGTCGACCGAATCTGCATGGCTCAGTTTGAAACAGCCGATAACATGACCGATGTGATGGCCGCTCTGCATGGGTTGGTCAATCGTGATATCCCGGAGCGAGACCAGGCACTGAGCGATTTTGAAGCGAAGTGGCAGGAGGATCCTCTGGTCATGGATAAGTGGTTTACAGTCCAGGCCGGTTCCAGTCTGCCTGGAACCCTCGCTGCGGTGGAGGCGTTGATGGAGCATCCCGCCTTTTCAATACGCAATCCCAACAAGGTGCGCAGTCTGATCGGCGCCTTCTGCTCAACCAACCTGTTTGCCTTTCATGCGGCCGACGGTTCGGGGTATGAGTTTCTCACCGATCAGGTGATCACTTTGGACTCCCTGAATCCGCAGATCGCTGCCCGCCTGTTGCGCATCATGAGTCGCTGGCGGCGTTACGATGAGCCGCGCCAGCAACTGATGCGAAAAGCGTTTGAGCGAGTATTGGCGCAAGCGGATATCTCCAAGGATGTGTTTGAGATCGCCAGTAAAAGCGTTGCGGATGAGTAGCCTCAACCGCGCCTCCAGGCATTCGGCTCAACTGAGCTCTTCAGGCATAGATTGAGTCACTCCCGAGCAAGCCGTTACCTGCCAATCAGTCAGATGTGCTTCTCTTGGTATGGCTGCAGTTAACCGTTTTGTGGGTGGGGCGGGCCCGCAATGAGCCGGCTTCCGCCAGCCTGTTTGATTGCTCAATATCAATACCAAGCCGGAATTTTTCGTCTATGATCAACCCTATAGCTGATCTGACATTTGTTTCACAAGGGCAGGTCAGTTAATCTTTATGGTTTCGCAATAGAGACAACAGTATGCCCTTGCACCCGATATCCTACCTGTTACCAGACGATTTCGATCTTCAGCAGTTGAAGAGTAGCTTCAAGGAGTCCTACGGTTTACGGGAAGAGGTACCCTCCAAAGTAAAACTGACTTACTACGACAGTTTTGACTGGAGAGTCTGGAATGCGGGTGGTGAGCTACACGAGGAGCAGGGTACCCTCAACCGGCTCTGCTGGCACTCGATAAAAGGCCGTAAGGAACCAATCAGCCAGACAATTGATCAATCTCCCGGGTTCGCAAAAGATCTGCCAGCCGGTGCTCTGGCCGATCTGCTGTCGTCCGTACTTGAAATGCGGGTCTTGCAACCCAAGGTTCATGTGATACAGCAGCAGCAGACCCTGGCCCTGCTCGATAGTGAAGAGAAGACCGTGGTGAGAGTGGTACTGGAGCAGAACAGCTATGCCTCCATTGACGGCAAGCAATCGGGACCATTGGAGGGTCGCATTGTGTTGAAGCCGCTGAAGGGATATCAGAGTGATTTCGAGAAGATCGTTGCACACCTCAAGGCAATCAAGCTGCGTAACTGTGGGCAGAGTCTCTACCAGGACGCACTGCAAGGTGTCGGTATCAAACCGGGAGACTACAGCTCCAAGTTGAACTATCGACTGGATCCTTATGCCAGTGCCGACAGCACGGCAAGGCAGATCATGCTGGATCTGCTGAATACCCTGGAGGCCAATGTTGCCGGGACCAAAGCGGATCTTGACAGTGAGTATCTGCACGACCTTAGGGTTGCGACCCGGCGTACCCGCTCTGCGATGAGCCAGATCAAAGGGGTATTTGATCCTCAGCAGCTTGAACCCTTCAAGCGGGGGTTTGGCTGGATCGGCCAGGTGACCGGGCCGACCCGGGATCTGGATGTCTATCTGTTGAAGTACGACCAGTATCGGGCCAGCCTGCCGGAAGCGTTGCAGGGGGATCTTGATCCTTTCTACGACTATCTGTTGAATCACCAGAAGACAGAGCAGGCCAAACTGGTCAAGAAGCTCAATTCGCCTCATTTCCGTAAACTGATCAAAACCTGGCGGGTGTGGCTTGAAGAGAGTAAAGCCGATCAGGAGAATACTCCCAACGCGAATAAGGCCACCGCCAAATTGGCAGACAAGCGGATCAGTAAACTCTACGCGCGGGTCTTGAAGGATGGCTTGGCGATCGGGCCGGACTCGCCAGCCGAAATGTTGCATGAACTGCGCAAGGATTGTAAAAAACTGCGCTATATGATGGAGTTTTTTCAGAGCCTCTACCCCAAGCCGGCAATTCGGGAGTTGATCAAAGCGCTGAAGGTGATCCTCGATAATCTGGGAGAATTTCAGGACCTGGAAGTCCAGGCACACTCACTCGAGGATATCGGTAGCGAAATGCTCAAAGAGGGGGCGCCGGCCAGTGCATTGATGGCGATGGGGGTACTGGTGGGACGCCTGTTCGAAAGGCAGGTAACCGCTCGAGAGGAGTTTGTCAATCTGTTTGCCGCCTTCAGCAGCGAAGGGAATCAAAAGGCCTTTCGTAAACTGTTTGGAGGGGCTTGATGCATATTCTCGGCGTTTACAATATCAAAGGGGGTGTGGGCAAGACGGCCACTGCTGTCAATCTGGCCCATCTGGCCGCCACTGAAGGCTATCGCACTTTGATCTGGGACCTGGACCCGCAGGCGGCAGCCACCTACTATTTTCGCATCAAACCCAAGGTCAAGGGTGGTAATAAGCGTCTGATCAAAGGCAAGCTGGATCTTGATGAGGTGGTCAAGGCGACCGATTTCGAAAACCTGGATATGTTGCCGGCAGATTTCTCCTATCGAAATATGGATCTGCGACTGGAAGAGGCGAAGAATCCGACCAAGCAGTTACTCAAACTGTTGCGACCACTGTCGCAAGCCTACGACTACGTTTTCCTCGACTGTCCACCCAGTATCTCTCTGGTATCAGAGAATATCTTTCGTGCGGCAGAGGGACTGCTGTTGCCCCTGATCCCCACAACCCTGTCGCTGCGTACCTACCAGCAACTGCTCGATTTCCTGGAAGGCCATCGGATTACCGGATTGGAACTGATGCCTTTTTTCTCCATGGTCGACCGACGCAAACGAATGCATCTGGATGTGATGAAAAGCCTGCCTGATACACATGGAGAGCTGTTGAAGGCACAGATACCCTATGCCAGTGATGTGGAAAAAATGGGTATCCACCGCATGCCGGTGCAGGCATTTGCGCCCAAAAGCGTTGCTGCCAGCTGTTATCAGGCCCTGTGGCTGGAGATGCAGCGTCGCCTGGGCTAGACACAGCATGGCGGTTCTGTCACCGGCTTGATCCTTCACAGCCACAAATGGACACCTATCACCGCTAAAACCGCAAAACGATTCTGCCACAGGTTACGTGGCATCTTTTGCCCGGTAAGGTTGTATTTTTCGGTGACCGCCCCCAATAAAGCTGGACGAAAAGGAGTATGATACTCCTCCGCTTGGCGCTATGAGTCTGTAGGATCCAAAACATTGTCTGCACTGGTAATCGAAAATCTTCACAAGACCTACCGTAACGGTTTCGAGGCCTTGAAAGGTATCAGCCTGAATGTGGCAGAAGGGGATTTTTTCGCCCTGCTGGGCCCCAACGGGGCAGGCAAATCCACGGCAATCAGTATTATCGCTTCGTTGACCAACAAAACAGCTGGACAGGTCAGTATCTATGGCAAGGACCTGGACCGGCAGAAGAACGAAGCCAAGTCGATGATTGGACTGGTTCCCCAGGAGTTCAATTTCAATATGTGGGAGCCGGTGGTTGAGATTCTGGTGAATCAGGCCGGTTACTATGGTATTCCCAGAAAAGCCGCCTTTCAGCGGGCTGAAGAGAGTTTGCGTCAGCTCGATCTGTGGGATAAACGACATACCCAGGCACGCTGGTTGTCTGGTGGAATGAAACGTCGCCTGATGATTGCCAGGGCGCTGGTGCATCGACCCAAGCTGCTGATTCTGGATGAGCCCACGGCCGGTGTCGATATCGAGATCCGCCGTTCCATGTGGCAATTCATGAAGCAGATCAACAGCCAGGGTACAACCATTATCCTCACCACACACTACCTTGAAGAGGCGGAAAGCCTGTGCCGCAATATTGCCATCATCGATCATGGCGGGATTGTCGAACAGACCAGCATGTCCCATCTGCTCAGTCAGCTGAATACGGAATATTTCGTACTTGATATCAGCAAGCCCCTGACCACGGTGCCAGAGTTACCTGGCTATAACCTGCGGCTGGTCGGTGACAAGACCGTTGAGGTAACGGTGCAGCGTGAGCAGAGTATGAACAGCCTGTTCGAATCCCTTACTCAACAAGGCATTGCGGTGATGAGTATGCGCAATAAACAGAATCGACTTGAGCAGTTGTTTATCGACCTGGTGGCTCAATCAAAAAGTGAGGAGCAAACCTCATGAGCACAGGCCGTGTAAAACGTATCGCCTATCAGACCATTGTCACCAAAGAGGTGCTGAGGTTTGCCCGAATCTGGGTACAGACCATCCTGCCGCCGGCGATTACCACCACGCTCTACTTTATTATTTTCGGTAAATTGATCGGTGAGCGCATCGGCATGATGGAAGGCTACAGCTATATTGAGTTCATTGTTCCCGGGCTGATCCTGATGTCGGTGATACAGAACTCCTATGCCAATGTGGTCTCCTCGTTTTTCAGTACCAAGCTTCAGCACTATATTGAAGAGCTGTTGATCGCACCGGTACCGAACTGGATTGTACTGGCCGGTTATGTAACCGGAGGCATGGCCAGGGGGCTGATCGTGGGCACGGTGGTAACCGGGATATCACTGTTTTTTACCGACTTGACGATCAACAGTTACAGCCTGACCCTGCTGGTATTTGTGCTGACTTCAATCCTGTTCTCCCTGGCCGGATTCATCAATGCGGTGTATGCAAAAAGTTTTGATGATATTGCTATTGTCCCCACCTTTGTATTGACGCCGCTGACCTATCTTGGGGGCGTGTTCTATTCGATACAACTTCTGCCAGAATTCTGGCAACAGCTCTCCCTGGCCAATCCGGTTCTCTACATGGTCAATACCTTCCGCTATGGACTGCTGGGGGTATCGGATATCGATGTGCGAATCGCGCTGGTCATTATCATTGGCTTCATCGCCGTGCTGACATGGTACAGTTTGAGACTTCTCTCCAGAGGCGTAGGTATCAAGGAGTGACAAAAGCCTACAAGGTAAATTGATCCGATACTTAAGATTTGTGTTTATTGGCCATCATTTGCGGGCTGAAACCATCTCAACGCTTGATCTTGCGCAATGTCTTTTCAGTCCAGAATGACTTTCTGCGCTT
>JAHRHW010000069.1 GCA_019100305.1 Candidatus Thiodiazotropha taylori
GCGCTACCTTGACATGGTAGAGGTCGTTGGTTCGACTCCAATCGCGCCTACCAATAAAATCAAGCACTTATGGTTAGCCCAGGGTGCTTTTTTTATGCAAAAAAAAGCTCTGGGCTGAAAATGCATTCAGCCACAGGAGCAAAAGCAGTTATTAAACTGATGCGTGCATAAGCAGGTGCTGCTGCCACTGGCCACCAATTTGTTATTGGTAACCTCAGTTATTCGAAAGTTATTCGAAGAATCGTAACAGCTTAATCTTCAACTTCTTCATAACCCGTAATCATCGCCTTTACATCAGCCCCTGCAGGATCGCTCATGGTTATAGTCAAGTAGAGGTGGGCAACCAGGAAAGTGAGCATGAGGAACGCAGCGCCGGTATGAATCAACGCAATCGCTCCAAGCGGTAACCACTCCAATCCAATGCCACCCAGATCCCCATAGAACAGATAGAGCAATCCGCTGATCCAGATAGCCGGCCCGATGAACAGGTGGAGACCTAGATAGGCCGCCCTTTGCAATGGATTATGCTTATGGCTGCGGTCCTTGTGGAAGGGATGCCCCTTTCCCTGAAAAATCTCAAAAGCGTAGTACTTGACCATAGCCAGTATGCGCTCCATCGGCGATGGGATGTATTGCTTCCACTCCCCTGTGGTCAGGTGCCAAAACCAAGCAAAGGCCCATAAACCAATCAAGGTCCAGGCAGCAAAGCGGTGAATCTCAGCGGCCTGTTCCCAGCCTATTAGGGTATAGGTGCCATGTATCTCAAATCCGGTTATCAACATGAGGATAACCAGTGCGGCTTGGGACCAGTGCCAGAATCGTTCAAAGCCGGCATAGAGTTTGACCATTGCCATCAGCTGCTCCTCCCCTTATTGGAAACCATCCGCCCAAGACCATGCACTGTGACACCACCCAGGGTGCCAAGCACCATCAACCATCCTATCAGGTCCAGGGTCTCGTTCCTGTCCCTTCCCGGCATGTAAAAACCACCCACACCGGCCAATCGGCCATTGCGGTCATGACAATCGACACATCCTAGGGCATTCTCCTTTGGCGCCACCATGTGAGTGATGGGCCAATAATACTCGGTCTCTACAAATCCATATTCTCCGCTGAACTCCTTACCCCTTGCCATCAGACCAGCCTTCAGGGCTCTGCCCCAATCAAAGCTCTTCCAGAAAGCATCTGGATCCTTACCGAATAGATGCGGTACAGCGAGGATTTTGTTCTTGCTGTCATACGGCTGTTTACCACGCATTACCTTGAACGGCCAGATTCGGGAGTCAGGATCCTCGTAGCTGCCTTGGATGCGATTGATCGGCACCACACCGCTATCGTCTACCTGCTCACCAAACAGTGTGTAACGCACATCGCCGTCAAACCAGAAGTACTCCGGTACGACATTTTCCTCCCAGGTAAAGTCGCCCTTCTTGAAGTGGTAAACTGCATAGCCATCCTGCTTCTTTACCAGCGGTTTGCCATTGGCGTCCTTTTTACCGGCAGTGGACCAATCCCACCACATCTTGGTCTTGCGGCCTCCACGGGCAAACTTTGGAACGTGGCAGGTGACACAGGCAACCTTATCGGTATGGCTGTTGAGCTTTGGATTCGCTTCTTCGCCGTGTGCTTCACTGCCATGGCATGATTCACAGGTGGCACGATTCTGATCCGGTTGCCCCGGTATCACCACACCCCGCTCATCCGATGGCTTTGGTGCATAACGACTACCGGCAATCTCGTGGCCGCCAGTCGTATGGCAAGTCTGGCAACTGAAATTCAGCCCTTCACTATCCATATGCACATCGGTAGCCCGGTTTGGCTTGTGCATGGAAGAGTCGAGGTGACCGTGTTTGACGCCATCCCCGCCACCACCATAGAAGTGGCAGGCGCCACAGTTACTCCGGCCAGGCTTGCCAACTTTCTGCGCGATCAGCTGCAGATCGGGCGGCTGACGAAGCTTGCCCTTTTTCGGTGGCCACTTCTTTGGTTCGTAGTTGGGGTGGCCCGCGCCTGTAGGGAATTTCTTATAGGTTCCGGTGGTATCGTGACAAACCAGGCAGTCCACATTTTGTTCAGAGCTGAGATCGAAGCTGTCGTCTTTCCAACCATAGCCGATATGACAACTGGTACAACGTGGCCAATTGGTCGCCGTGGCAACACAAAAATTATTGAGTACGTTCTTCTTACCGAGTGTCTGGCCAGTGAGTTGGTTTTCAAAAGCCCATGTCCAATGTGTGGTTTTGTGCAGTTGTTTGGCTGCTTCGGTGTGACAAGAGAGACAAGCTTTGGTGACTTCCGGGCCTGTCTCGAACTCCTCTTGGAGCTGTTCGAATTTGCTGTGATCCGCTGTTGATTGAGTATCTTCAGCCCATACTGGGCCAACACACAAGAACAACACGGCAGATAGTAGCCATCTCAAACATGACTGAAAGCGTTTCATGGATACCCCCTGGGATACATTAAGGCAGACCGGCCAAACAGCTGATGGCGGTCATGAATCATGAAACTGCTTAGGATTATGTTGTCGCTTAGCTGTCAGGTTATTGTTATTTCAGACCTGCTTCTTTGTATTTATAGTCGATTTTTTTTCACCTGTGAGACTCAACTATTGAGATTTGTCAATGAAAGGTGAATGATGATCAATTGGCATGAAGATCTATGCTCGTCATCTGGTACAAGCCACCGAAAAACAGTCGTTTTTTGATACCTGCCTGCTGTCTGTCCAGCTTGGCCCAATTCTCAATATCCTTGGACCAGAAGTTTTCAGCGTAAGGCTCTAGCAGTTTAAAAACGCCTTTCATGAGATACCGCATGGGATTCCAGATGGCGGGCTGGTGGTAATCAACGAATACGATGCGACCGCCCTTGGCGGTAACCCGGATGGCCTCAGCAATGGTCGCCAGGCGAACCGGTTCAGGCTGTTCATGTAACAGAAAGAAGACAACGGTGTTATCAAACTCGCCATCCTGAAAATCCATCTTGCTGGAATCTTGTTGATGGAGTTTGACCTGGCCATGGTTGCCAAGCTTTTTGTGCGTATTGTCCAGTTGAACAGGTGCCACATCGACTATGTCGAGTGTGGCGCCAGGCATCAACTGTTGCGCCAGGCGCGGGGTGAAATCACCGTAAACACAGGCAACCTGAAGGGTCTTGCCTTTAATGGAATGTCCAAGTTTCTCGAGTACGGCATCTCTGAGAATATTGAAATTTCCCCACAGAATCAGGTTGACCAGCCACTGCCTTTCAAAGAAGCGTACTGCCCTGGGGTGTAAATAAGCCCACCAGTAGGCTTTTTCCAAGTATGAAGGTATTTCTTTGTTACGATTGCTAGCGGGGGCCGTCAATCTACCTGAATCCACTGTAGATGATCTCTGCATTTTCTTGTTATTCACTGGTTCATTGAATCTGAAAGCCCAAGCATATGTCAAAAAATACCATTGGGTTAACCCTAATTTTCTGATGGTTTAAAAATGCTTTCCGTTCTCACAACCCTGTATGAGAATCTGCGATTCAGATTAGAAATACAATGAGCCATGTTGTTGACAGTTTGTTTGATGAACTGCGCGGCACTCAGATTACCGCATTGGTTTGTCGGCAGCTTCACATGTTTATGGTCGTTGGTTTGACTCCAATTGCGCAGACTCTTTTTTGGGGGCTTTATTGTTTGCGGCTTGAGGCTGGCTGATGGCAAGCCTGCTCGCACTATTATTTCTTGATCTCGACCGTTTCGAGTTGAAGAGAAAAACAAAAGAGCTAGAATCCCATTGCATTTTTCCCATTCTCAGTCTCGATAACTCAAGTAACATCCTTGCTAAGTCTCTGTAGTCATTAGATTACTTATTTAGAAACTAAAACCCTACTGAATGTCGATATATTTTACACAGGGTTCAATAAGTGTGACCTAAGTCTTTGATTCTTTGTGTTGGCACGGGAAGTGCATATAATCATGCAACAGGGTCATTGCCCTTTACTCGTTTAAAAGCTTGGGAGCTATCATGAAGAAGTTTTTTGGTCTGTTTTTGGCTGCATGTCTTGGCATTTCGACAAACGCCAGTGCACTCATTATCAATAATGGTTCTTACACCACCGTCAATGATCTGGACTGGCTGGACCTGACCTTCACCGAGAATCGTACGGTTGAGCAGGCACTGCTGGAAAATCCTGACTACACACTCGCCACTGCCAGTCAGTTCTGGTCCATGTGGTCTGAGTTCGATACCGCTGGCGACAGCGTGCTGTTCGGTCAAACCGCAAGCTCTGTCTCCACAAGCGGTAATACCGAAATTTTCACCGCGACCGGTTCCAGCTGGTACAACAACCCATTCTTCTTTCTCTTCGGTATCACCTATGAGGAAGTTTCAGGTACCAACAACATGCGCGGTTCCTTAGGCTTCGTAGATGATCAGGAGGGTGGTCTGTCACTCGCCGGTCTGCTGGTTGTTGATAGCACCACCAGCGATAGCGCCTATATCAGCGACATGTTCTACAACCCGAACGAAGTGGATGATGATTTCGGCAGCTTCCTGGTCAGAAACCACATTTCTTCCAATGTACCAGAGCCATCTGCACTGCTGCTGCTGAGCACCGGGCTGATCGGTTTCGGTGTCATGCGCAGACGTCAAGCCAAAAGCTAAATAGATCTGAGCAACCCATGCTGAAAAAGCACTCAGGATTTCCTGAGTGCTTTTTTCATTTTCAGATCCTTAGTTTCAATGATCGTTCACGGAAAGCTGATCCTCCAGAAATCGATATAACCTCTCCCTCGGTTGCCCAGATCCTTGACCTGCAGAATCCATTCGCCATCAGAGGGCTGTTCCGCCAGATCAAGGTGATAGGTTTCAAACAGATCCAGGCCACTGCCACCAAACCCCTTCAAGCTGTGTTTGACTCCACTGGGATCAATCAGGCTGACTGAGATCTCTCGAATCGATTGATGGACGATACCAACTTCGACTTTGATGCTTCCGGAGGCACCGGCCCGATCCACAAGTATCGGACTCAGCGCGCCCTGTAGACTCGATTGTGGAATCTCATAGTCCTCACTGTTACTGAATGTCTCGCCACTACCGGGCTCAGGCTGGTCCAGTAGATAGTCGGCAACAAGATTGAGATCCGAGAAGGCACTGTAGCCATGCAGCATCACGTAGTATCTGCCGGCCGGGGCGGGTCTGATGACACACGCCTCGTCATTGCCATACAGATAGGGACGGCAGTCGAACAGATCCAGGTCGGGTTTGGCTTCACGTCGCACATAGAGGTCTGCATCACCGATGCCGGCGTAGCTCTGCAGGGTCAGACTGCTGGCACCGGGTGGAACGTCAATGGCAAAAAAGTGTTGACTCTCCAACTCACCGTTCAGTCCGGTCTGCGCGACACCATCCTCAAGCATCGTTACACCGGGTTCATCGGTGCTCAGCATCTCCACTGCGGTACGGGCATCCAGAATACCTTGACCGCAACCCGGACAGCCACTCGGAAACGGCCGGGCACTGCGCCTCAGGATATCGGCGACCTCATCCGGTGTGATCCGGGGATTGATGCCGTAGAGTAGCGCGGCGACACCACTCACATGCGGGGTGGACATACTGGTGCCACTCATCAACCGATAGCTTTCGCGACCGGGCCCAATGACGCCGTCGTTATGGGTCGACAGGATTCCGCTGCCTGGTGCAGCCAAATCGACAACAGCTCCGAAATTGGAAAAACCGGCGAGCGCACCATCCTCATCGGTTGCCGCGACGGTAATCACCCCAGGGCAGTTGGCCGGGGCAAACCCTGAACTCTCTCGATTGTCGTTCCCCGCCGCGACGACGATGGTGGCGCCTCTCTGGCGTGCGATATTGATTGCTTCCAATGCGGTTTCCGGGCAGCTGTCCGATCGGCCACCCAAGCTCATATTAATGACTTGCGCCGGATTGGGATTGAGTGGTGCTCCAGCAACGGCGGCGCCGGCCGCCCAGACAACTCCGTCTGTGATATCCGACAGATAACCACCGCATCGACCCAACACTCTCACCGGTACAACCTTCGCCTGATAGGCAACCCCGGCAACCCCCAGGGCATTGTCGGTAACCGCGCTGACCGTCCCGGCTACATGGGTGCCGTGCCAGTCACTGATGTACTCATTGCAACTTGGGGCATAGTTGCCGGGATCGGTGGCATCCCCGTCGCGACCATCCCCATCGTTGGCGGCAAATTCATCGCTCACCATGTCATAACCGGGTAGAAGATTGGCATTCAGATCCGAATGGGGCTGGTAACCACTGTCGATGACAGCCACCACCGTTGTTTCACCCTGGGCCAGGTCCCAGGCCAGAGGCAGATTGATGCCGCCGACCTGCTGGAAGTAGTGCCACTGCTCACGGTATCTGGGATCATTCGGGGTGAGTTGCGGCGTCATGATCAGATCCGGTTCCGCGTATTCGATCTGAGGTTGCCGGGTAACGTCATCCGTCAGTATCTGCATATCCTCAAATGTGATCTTACGACTCAGTTGGATCACATGAGCGCCGCTGAATGTCTCTCTGACAACGGTTGATGAAGTGCCGGTAAACGTTGCTACCAGATCGGCCAGATTCTGAGGGTCGGCCTCCTCACCCTCGCTTTGTTTGTATTTGATGATAAGTCGGTCAGTGGCATTATCGTAGGCTCGATCATTTGTTGATGGGGCAATCGAGGGATCGATCAGCTCTCCTGCATTCGAGCTGGAGGAGACAAAAACAGACAGTGTCAGAAGACTGGCCTGACGGGCCAATTGAAACAATCTTCTTAATTTCATAGGTACTCCATGTATTCTGGTTCCATAGTGTTGTTGATTGGCCAGTCTTATGAACAAGTGGAGCCACGGACTGGCAACTCTCGATGGTTTAATGAAGCACGGAGAAGTTATGGGAGTGCAGGTTGCTAACAGAAAACGATAGTTTGAACACCACTGTATCGCTGATCTTCAATCTCAGATTGAGGTCGCGGTAAGTGCAATGATTTCGATCGGTAAGCCAAGCATCCATGACTTGTTCAGAGCTTCCTTGATGATGGATAGATCGTCGTAAAACTGAACGAACACCTTTCCTGTATCCAATTGCAAACTGTTTTATTTGAATCGGTTCAACTGAATAGTGAGAAGGCGGTTACAGTATACTGAACTCTCTTTTAGAGAGGTAGTAAAAGTGTGATCGTTATATTGGTTTTTTTGGAATCGGCTAACCGGATATGCAAATGATCAAGGTTTAAAAGAAGATGTAATTCTTTATCGCTTAAATTATAAGTTTCAGCTGACCTGTAAGATTAAGGAAGAATGTTCTAACAGTTTAATCTTTGTGATTTTACCCAACTGACTATGAAAAGAGGCCTGCACATCAATAACGCCCATGATTAGAGGTGCCTGGCGACACCGGAGTCCCAGTGAGGAGCAAAGCGACGATCACCTAGACCTGCTTGTTTTGTGCTGATCCGTCTCTTTGTTTCCCAACGATACCTAATGTGTATGGTCTTCGATCTCAGAGTAGGCCTCGACGGAAATGCGCTTTGCCAGTTTTCCCATATCGTCCATTTGTTCGGGTTTCGCATTTCCCCAGAACTGTTTCCAAGCGCCGTACGACTCCCACTTGGCAATCGTCAATACCTCCGTTTCATTTTTATGCCCCTTGAGCATGAAGCTGCCCAGGGCGCCTGGAACGGATGCATGAATTCGATTCGTTGTGGTACGCCAGGTTTTCTTGAACTCTTCAAAATTCTCCGGCGCCACTTCCCAATGATAAATTACTCGAAACACTCTTTCCCCCGAAGGCCCACTAATTGGTTTATCACATAATAGGACATTGTTTGACCAAACACTCACCATACCGGCGAATGCTGGATTTCAGAATGCAGTGCTCACAAACTGATTACCTCGTGTGTGGCTATTACCCTTTCAAACCTGGGTATTTAATAATCCCGCATGTGAGGTGGTTATCAATGTGATTGCCTGGAGGAGTGGTTTTGAATTATGTTTACTTTAACCTATCCGGAATTTCACTACTGCTGTTCAGAAAAATAGGCCTCTCGCCTTGATTTCGGTTAAGCCATTCAATTCCGCTCTCAGGTATAAAACAATTACCAATTGGATGGGCGTTTATTAACTTCAACCCCTTGTATATCAGGTAGACATCAGCTGAATCAATGAGTCGTCGAATCAAGCGTGAACAAAAAACCATCGGAGCCATGATGGTGATCTATTGCCGGGATAAGCACGGTACGGATGGCACGCTTTGTGAGGCGTGTGAGAAACTCCTGGATTACGCGAAACGGCGGCTGGAGTCCTGTCCATTCGAGGATCAGAAACCGGCCTGCAATCACTGCACCGTCCACTGTTACTCTCAGCAGATGCGTACCCAGGTGCAGGATGTGATGCGCTATGCCGGTCCCAGGATGCTGCTGCGTCATCCTCTGCTGAGCCTCTACCATCTGCTGGATAAGTTTCGCAAAGTTCCTCAACTACCCAAAGGTAAGAAGTAGCCCTGAATCTTCGCGGCACCGACTCGGCCCCTCTGTCGGTAGGTCTTTTCAGGTGTGCTGAAACCGACACAAAATTTCATGATTCGGCTTCACGCACCATACTACAATTTTCCCTCGATCATGTTTCCGTAACAATTACCGGGCTAGAATGGGTTTTAAAACCGGTTAGGATGAGTTTGCGGGATAAGTTTTGAAAGATTGCTGGCCATTGCTGAGCAGAGAGTGACTCAGGTACTGGTTTTCCTGGATCCCGGCATTCGCCAGGATGAGATAGGCGGATAGATGAGCCGAACCAGCAATCAGAGAATCGATCAATAATAAAAGAGGAGCATGGCATGAGCGGACAACAGGCAGATCTGCTGAGTGGACAACGGGCCATCGTTACCGGGGCCAATTCCGGTATTGGGGAAGCAGTGGCCAAGGGGTTGGCCGGGGCCGGTGCGAAAGTGGCGGTCAACTATGTGGTCAACGAACCAGAAGCCCTAAGGGTGGTCGAGGAGATCGAGCAGCTCGGCGGTGAGGCGATGGCGGTCTTTGCCGACGTCAGCAACGAAGCGGATGTGGAAAGGATGTTCGAGCAGGTCATCGAGGCCTGGCAGAGTGTGGATGTTCTGGTCAACAATGCCGGTATCCAGCGGGATGCGGCCTTTGTCGATATGAGCCTCGATCAATGGAACAAGGTCATGGATGTCAATCTGACCGGCCAGTTTCTCTGCACCCGTGCTGCTGCCCGGGAGTTTCTGCGACGCGGCGTGGATCAGAGTCTCTCCTGTGCCGCCGGCAAGGTGATCTGCATGTCCTCCGTGCATGAGGTGATCCCTTGGGCTGGTCATGTCAACTACGCCGCCTCCAAGGGTGGGGTGATGATGTTCATGCAGAGTGTGGCTCAGGAGCTCGCTCATCAGAAGATCCGGGTCAACGGGATTGCACCGGGAGCAATCAAAACACCAATCAATCGTTCTGCCTGGGAGACACCGGAGGCCGCCGCATCATTATTGGAGCTGATCCCCTATGAGCGTATCGGTGATCCGGATGATATCGCCAAGGCAACCGTCTGGCTCGCTTCGGATCAGTCCGACTATGTGACCGGCACAACCCTGTTCGTCGATGGCGGCATGACCCTCTATCCGGGATTCCGAGAGGGTGGTTGATATGTCCGACCTGGTTCGTTTCGGGCGTGATATCTGTGGTGATCTGGCTCAGGCAGAGCGTCGTGAGTGGTGGCTCACCAATGGCCTTGGAGGTTACGCTGGAGGCACCATCGCCGGCACCCTGACCAGACGCTACCACGGCCTGCTGATTGCGCCCTTGCATGGGGCGATGGACCGGCAGCTGCTGATGGCCAAGGCGGATGCCACCCTGGATCTGGCCGGAAGAGAGTGGCCTCTGTTTACCAATCGTTGGTACGGGGATGTGGTGCAACCGGCCGGATATCGGAATATCGAGCAGTTCCGTCTGCAGGGGCGGATGCCTGTCTGGCGCTTCGCCTGTGCCGATCGCATCGTGGAGATGCGGATCTGGATGGTGGCGGGAGAACACACCACCTATGTGGCATACCGCTGCAGTGGCGGAGGCGACGAACCGGCCAGCCTCAGGTTGAAGCTGTTGATGAACCATCGTGACCATCATGGCAACATGCCGGTAAGGGGCACTACCGCCGCGCTCAAACAGAGAGACAACCGATTGGAAATCGAATGGCCGGAGGGCGGGCGACTCTATCTGCACACCACCCCGGCGGAGATGGAACCCAGGCAGGATTGGCATGAAGGTTTTCAATTGAAGCGGGAAACGGAGCGCGGCCTTGCCGACATCGACAACAACCTCTCTTTGGGGCAACTGATCTTTACCTTGCAGGAGAATGAATGGGTAGGCTTTGCAGTCACCCTGAATGACCGACTCCAGTTCGATCTACCCGCTGCGATGCAGAGTTTTCTGGATCGTGATAAGAGTCTTAGTCAACCTCCATCAGAAGGTGTCAGCGAACCCGATTGGGTAGCGCAAATGCGTCTATCGGCAGACAGCTTCCTGATCAAAAGAGTGCTGCCCTCTGGTGAATTGGGAGATTCGATTGTCGCCGGTTATCCCTGGTTTGGTGATTGGGGCAGAGACACCATGATTTCCCTTGCCGGACTGACCCTGGCTGTCGGTCGCCTGGCGAGTGCTCGCTCCATACTAATGAGTTATGCCAAGCTGGTGGATCAGGGGCAACTGCCCAATCGCTTCACAGACCGGGGTGAAACTGCGGAATACAACACGGTCGATGCCGCACTCTGGTACTTCGATGCCTGGCACGCCTATCTCGAAGCCGGTGACGATCTGGATAGTCTGCAGCAGATCTATCCGGTACTGCAGAGCATCATCGAGTGGCACATCAAGGGCACCCGATACGGCATTGGTATGGATCCCCAGGATCATCTGCTGCACGCCGGGGAGGCCGGGGTTCAGTTGACCTGGATGGATGCGAAGGTCGGCAACTGGGTGGTGACACCGCGTACTGGCAAAGCCGTGGAGATTAATGCACTTTGGTATAACGCTTTGATGATCATGGCAGGATTCGCTGAACGCCTGGGTGAGTCGGCCACAGACTATGCTGAATTGGCTGAGGCGGTTAAAACCAGCTTCAAGCGCTTTACCCATCCCGATGGGGAGGGCCTGTTTGATCTGTTGGATGGGCCGAATGGTGACGATTCCAGTCTACGTCCCAACCAGATTCTGGCGGTGAGTCTGCCTCACTCACCACTGGATTCCAAACAACAGAAACAGGTAGTGGAGATCTGCTCCCGTGAGCTACTCACTTCCCATGGGTTGCGTTCCCTGAGTCCGCGTCATAAAGACTATGCCCACCACTACAAAGGTGGCGTTGCGGATCGGGATGGGGCCTACCATCAGGGCACGGTGTGGGCCTGGCTGCTGGGCCACTATGCCTGGGCAGAGTATCGGGTGCGTGGCGATGCCGTGGCGGCACAGCAGCGCCTGGAACCTCTGGGAGATCATCTGAAGGATGCGGGGCTTGGTCATGTCAGCGAGATTTTCGATGCAGACCCACCCCATCAGCCCAGAGGGGCACCGGCTCAGGCCTGGTCCGTGGCAACCATTCTGGTGGCCTGGCAACGACTGCAGCAGATCATCAATGGGCAGTGAATGCCTTTAATAATCCTCAACACAATTGGCAGGAGCGGGGATGAACGACCGACAACTCAATGAAGAGCAATTGCGCCTGCAACAACAGCGCAATGGGGAAGTGGATTGGAATCTGTGGGGGCCCTATCTCTCGGAGCGGGCCTGGGGAACTGTCCGTGAGGACTACAGCCCTGGAGGCACCGCCTGGGAGTATTTCGATCACGATCAGGCCAGATCCAGGGCCTACCGTTGGAACGAGGATGGCCTCGGCGGGATCAGTGATGAGAAGCAACGTCTCTGTTTTGCTCTCGGATTATGGAACGGGGTGGATCCGATTCTGAAAGAGCGTGCTTTCGGTCTCACCGGTAACCAGGGCAATCGGGGCGAGGATGTCAAAGAGTACTACTTCTACACCGATGCGACCCCCAGCCACAGCTGGTTAAGATATCTCTACAAATACCCCCAGGCGGAATATCCCTACTCAAGGCTGGTGGAGGAGAACCGCCACCGGGACAGACTCGATCTCCCCTTCAATCTGCTCGACAGCGGTGCCTTTGACGAGAACCGCTATTGGGATGTCTCCGTCATCTACGCCAAGGCCGAGGCTGATCAGATTCATATCCGTATTACAGTTCAAAACCACGCGGAACAGAGTGCGCAGCTGCATCTGCTTCCCCAGCTCTGGTTTCGCAACGACTGGTCCTGGGGGGAAGAGACCAATAAGCCTTCACTAACAAAGCACAACACCGGCTCGGCAGCCAACTGGTGTGTTCAGGCGTCTCACCTGGAACTTGGGGAATACCATCTTTATGGTGAACAGCAGGCGGAACTGCTGTTCACCGAAAATGAAACCAATACACAAAAGCTATGGGGAGTCACACCTCAGACACCCTATGTGAAAGATGCCTTTCACCGCTTGATCATCGATGGTGAAGAGGCGGTGGTCAATCCTCATCAACAGGGGACAAAATTCGCTGCCTTATATCGACTTGATGTTCCCGCCGGGGAATCGAGAAACATCGATCTGGTATTGAGCAAACAGCCACTGGCAGAACCCTTTGCTGAAACACAACGCCTCATCGCCACGCGTCGTGGTGAGGCGGATGTCTTTTACGATGAGCTGCTGCCGGAGGGAGGGCCGGAGGACCATCGCATCATGCGGCAGGCATTGGCGGGGATGATCTGGGGCAAGCAGTTTTTCCATTTCGATGTCTATCGTTGGCTGCATGGAGATCAATATCAGCCACCCGATGCGCGCAAGCTGGGTCGTAATCACCAATGGCGACATCTCAGGGCGGCGGATATCCTCTCCATGCCCGACACCTGGGAGTACCCCTGGTTCGCCGCCTGGGATCTCGCCTTTCACTGTGTGGCACTGGCACTGGTGGATGTGGAGTTCGCCAAGCAGCAGATCGAAGTGCTGCTGGGAGAGAACTATCTGCACCCCAATGGTCAGATACCGGCCTATGAGTGGTCCTTTAGCGATGTCAATCCACCGGTCCACGCCTGGGGAGCGTTGAAGGTCTACCGGGCGGAACGGATTCAGCAAGGCAGGGGAGATAAAAACTATCTGCAACGGGTCTTCCACAAACTGCTGCTCAACTACGCCTGGTGGATCAATCGCAAGGACATACATGGCCAGAATCTGTTCGAAGGGGGGTTTCTGGGGCTCGATAATATCTCCGTCTATGACCGATCCAGACCACTGCCACCCGGTTATACCCTGAAACAGGCGGATGCCACCGGCTGGATGGCCATGTTTGCCCTCAACATGACTGTGATGGCATTGGAGTTGGCCATCGATGATCCTGACTATGAGAACATCGCAATCCAGTGTTACGAACAGTTTCTGGCGATTGGCAAAGCGATCAGTGGTGGCGATGAGCACGGCCCCTCGTTATGGGATATGGAGGCAGGATTCTTCAAGGATCTGCTGATCACCCCCTACGGTACCTACCACCGGATCGATGTCTACTCCTGGGTTGGCCTGATCCCCATGTTCGCCACGGAAGTGGTGGATAAACGCTTACTGGAGAACGCGCCCAGATTCAGGGAGATGTTGAAGGTCCACAAAAAGGGGCTTTTTCAGGGCAGCTATGTCTGCGCCTGTCCGGATTGGGAAAATGATCAAGGCGAACATCTACTGGCACTGGTCGACCACTCCATGCTGCCACGTATCCTCAACCGACTGTTGAATGAGGATGAGTTTCTCTCATCCTATGGGGTACGCAGTCTGAGTAAACTGCATGAACACTATCGGGATCTGGGTGAACTCCCAGGCATAGGCCATATCGGCATCCACTACGCACCGGGAGAGTCGGAGAGCCATCTGTTTGGTGGTAACTCCAACTGGCGCGGTCCTGTGTGGATACCGACCAATTACGCTTTGATACAGGCAATCGAGAAGTTTCACCGATTTCTCGG
>JAHRHW010000493.1 GCA_019100305.1 Candidatus Thiodiazotropha taylori
TTTATCGGCATGGGGCGGGGTGAGTTGGTGCCATACGGATCCTGGTATCAGACCGGATTTCTGATGGAGAGGCCATTGGGGCGCCTGCGCGATGATCTGGTCCGTTTGGGCTTTCAACGCCAGCAGGGTGTCACTGAACCGGAAGATCATGTGGCGGCACTGTGTGAAGTGATGGCCATTCTGATACAGGAGTCACAGCCCTTTCAGTTGCAGGCAGAGTTTTTCGAAACCCATATGGCCGGTTGGCTGGAGCGGTTTTTCAATGATCTGAGTGATGCCAGATCAGCTGTTTTCTACAAGGCAGTGGGACGCTTCGGAGCTGCCTATATGGCATTGGAAAAGCGCTACCTGAACATGACGGTATGAAATCAAACAGTAGCGATCGAATGACTACCCAACGGAGGAAGAGTCGATGAAAAATAAGTCCAGACAAACACCGGATAACCAACGCAGGGCCTTTCTGCGGGGTACCGCCGGAGCTGGCGTCGGTGTGGCAGCCTTAGCCGCTCTTCCCGGTCTGACAGCGGCCTCTGTGGAAGAGGCGAGTGAAGATCAGTCGGAGTCTCAGAAAGGTTATCGTCTGACACCGCATATTGCTGCCTACTACAAGACAACCATCCGTTGAGTCATCGAGGGTACCGGAATGAAACTACACAAGATCTCTGACTCTGTAACCGATATCAACAAAGAGCCGACGCCATCGAAGCGATCAACTGCTGGCGTGACGATGAGTCGTCGCAGTTTTTTGCGCAATTCAGGCTTGATGGCGGGGGGCGCTGCCCTGGCCACAGGTTTTGCCCCGGGCATGATCAAACGTAGCGAAGCGGCCACAGAAGCGGCTGCCGGCCAGGTCGAGCTGAAAAAGACTATCTGTACTCACTGCTCTGTGGGTTGCGGCATCATCGCCGAGGTGCAGAACGGTGTCTGGACGGGGCAGGAGCCGGCTTTCGATCACCCCTTCAATCTCGGTGCCCATTGCGCCAAAGGGGCCTCGGTGAGAGAACACGGTCATGGTGAGCGTCGACTGAAATATCCTACCAAACTGGTGGATGGCAAATGGAAAAGGGTCTCCTGGGAACAGGCGATCAACGAAATTGGCGACAAGATGCTGCAGATCCGCGAGCAGTCCGGGCCCGATTCCGTCTATTGGCTGGGATCGGCCAAACACAATAACGAACAGGCCTACCTGTTCCGTAAGTTTGCCGCCTTCTGGGGCACCAACAATGTGGACCATCAGGCGCGCATCTGTCACTCCACGACCGTAGCCGGGGTTGCCAACACCTGGGGTTACGGTGCCATGACCAACTCCTACAATGATATCCATAATTCCCAGGCGATCCTGATTATCGGCGGTAATCCTGCCGAAGCCCATCCGGTTTCGCTGCAGCATGTCTTCAAGGCCAAAGAGGAGAACAATGCGCCGCTGATCGTTATCGATCCACGTTTTACCCGTACCGCAGCCCATGCGGACCTTTTTCTGCGATTACGCCCAGGTACCGATGTACCTTTGATCTGGGGCATGCTCTATCACATCTTCAAAAACGGCTGGGAGGATAAAGAGTTCATCCGCCAGCGTGTCTACGGTTTGGAAGAGGTGAAAAAAGAGGTGGCAAAGTGGACGCCTGAAGAGGTGGAACGGGTAACCGGTGTGCCTGAGAATCTGGTGTATGCTGCGGCGAAGACCATGTCGGATAATCGCCCGGGTACCTTCATCTGGTGTATGGGTGGCACCCAGCATACCATCGGCAACAACAACACACGCGCTTACTGCACCTTCCAGCTGGCCCTGGGCAATATGGGAGTTTCCGGCGGTGGCACCAACATCTTTCGTGGACATGACAATGTTCAAGGTGCCACTGACTTCGGTGTGCTCTCCCACACACTGCCCGGTTATTACGGACTCTCGAAAGGGGCCTGGGGCCACTGGGCCAAAGTGTGGGATGTGGATTATGACTACATCGCAGGACGTTTCGATCAGGGAAGTTACGAGCAGTCCAAGGATAAGGATGTTGCAGTAATGAACACCAAGGGGATTCCGGTATCCCGCTGGATCGACGGTGTTCTGGAGGAGAAGGGTAACATTGCGCAGAAGGATAATGTGCGGGCAATGGTGCTCTGGGGACATGCACCGAACAGTCAGACCCGTGGTCCAGAGATGAAGAAGGCGATGGAGAAGCTGGATATGATGGTCATCATCGATCCCTATCCCACCGTCTCTGCGGTAATGCATGATCGGACCGACGGTGTCTATCTGCTGCCTGCGGCAACCCAGTTTGAAACCTATGGTTCGGTGACCGCTTCAAACCGTTCATTACAGTGGCGGGATA
>JAHRHW010000070.1 GCA_019100305.1 Candidatus Thiodiazotropha taylori
AAAAACGCGAATAAGAAGCGCAAATTCAAATAGTGTATGGGATTGGATCTGATTTCACATACACAGTGTATATTTGCGCATATTAGCGGTGATTGGCGTTCATTCGCGGTTTGATTCGACTGCTCGAGGTCGATCCGCATAACTAAACCCATTTGCGTTTATTCGCGTTCATTTGCGGACTCAACAAATAAAAAAAGGCGCGGCATCAGCCGCACCTTTTTTCAATGCAATCTCACAAAATAGTCAGGCCATGCCGAGGATGTGGTAGCCGGAGTCGACATAGAGTATGTCGCCGGTGATACCGGAGGCCAGGTCGGAACAGATGAAGGCGGTGGCATTACCCACTTGTTCGATCGTGACATTACGGCGCAACGGATTCTTCTTCTCCGCTTCATCCAGCATGCCTTTGAAATCCTTGATGCCGGAAGCCGCCAGAGTTCGGATTGGTCCGGCCGATATGCCATTCACCCGAATGCCTTCAGGGCCAAGGGATTCCGCCAGATAACGGACGCTCGCCTCGAGGCTGGCTTTGGCAACCCCCATTACGTTGTAGTTCGGCACGGTGCGTACCGCACCCAGGTAGCTCATGGTCACCAGTGAGGCGTTACGTCCCTGCATCAGATTGCGTGCCGCTTTGGCCAGTGCGGAAAAACTGTATGAACTGATGTCGTGGGCGAGGGCGAATCCATCCCGGGTCAGGTTGTCCAGGTAGCCTCCCTCCAGGTGGTCTCTGGGCGCAAAACCGACCGCATGGACAATCCCGTCGAGATATCCCCACTCTTTTTCTATGGTCTCGATCAGCTCGGCAATTTGTTGGTCATCGGTGACATCAAGGGGCGCGACAATCGAAGCCGAGAATTTTTCAGCGGCGTCATCAACCCGTTTTTTCAGTTTCTCAGTCTGGTAGGTCAGGGCGAGTTCCGCCCCCTCCCTGTGCATGGCTTCGGCAACCCCCCAGGCGATGGAACGGTTGCTGGCAATGCCAACGATGAGAAAGCGTTTATCTTGTAAAAAACCCATTGAAAATTCCTTACTGGCGTCGTTGTTTAGTGAACTATTGGGTTGCCGGGTTAATAACAGGAGCGGTAGGATGATTCTCCTGTCTAATTGGGACGTCTTATTGTCGAGATAGAGTGTAACCTACCGGAAAACCCAACCGGCAAATAGCATAGCACGCCGGGGCTATGGCCACATCTCAGCCACCCATGGCCCGATCAAACTATGCTCAGATCAGTAGCAGTGCGGTCTGTTTTAATTTACTGGTCGATAAAATTGTGTCGTTCGGTCATTGGCGCTCCATTGACTCCAATTGGCTAACCCGGCAACCTTACGCCATTAACAATGCAGATTGGATCGATTTCAAGAATAAGATAGGCCGATCAAGGTTTCGGATAGGCTAACCTGGATCACAGGAGAACATTCATGCAGCGTCGTTTGAACGGTCGGGACATCCTCTATTTTGGTGGTCTCGCCGTGGTACTCATCACCATCATTCTGGCTATGTACATGGTCGATCGCCAGTGGCAGAAGATGGCGCAGATGGAGCAGTTGATGCGGGAGCAGGCGGCGGATATCCGGAATATCGGTATGCAGCTCAGAGGATTGGGCCGACAGGTGGAGAGTGGCGTCAATCTTAGCTCCCAGGCTCCGACGGATGAAGGGCCGGTTCCGGCGGCCTTTGAGCGGGCCTACCAGGCCACGCAAAAAGAGGATTATGCCGAAGGGGACTGGCTGGTCAGGGCATTCGGAGTCAATCTGAAATCCCTCACTCCGTTCATCTCTGAGGATGTCTACGCCTCCACCGTACAGGGCTATATCCTCGAGAGTCTGCTGGTGCGCAATGCGGATACCCTGGAGTGGGAAGGTCTGTTGGCCAGGGAGTGGGAGGTTAGCGATGATGGATTGACCTTTGTCTTCAAACTGCGGGACGGTCTGCGCTTTTCAGACGGTAAACCGCTCACTGCCGAGGATGTGGCGTTCACTTTCAACTTCATCATGAATCCGGCGATTCAGGCGCCCAGGGAGCGGGCCTACTATGCCAAGATCAAATCCGTTGAGGCGTTGGACAAGCTGACCGTCCGGTTTCAATTTGCCGAGCCCTATTTCAACGCCCTGTCACTGGCGGGGGGGATCTCGGTGATGCCCAAGCATTTCTATGAACCCTATCTGGAAGAGCCGAACAGCTATAACCAATCGAAGGGATTGCTACTGGGATCCGGCCCCTACCGGCTGGAGGATCCGCGCAACTGGTCACCGGATAAAGGCATCATCGAACTGCAGCGAAATCCCCGCTACTGGGGCTCGGTGCAGCCAGCCTACAACCGTCTGTTGTGGCGAATCATCGAAAACGACAGCGCCCGCCTGACCACATTCCGCAATGGTGAAATCGATACCTATGTCTCCCGACCCAGAGAGTATAAACAGCTGGTTGAGGATAAGGATCTGGCGAAGAAGGCGGAACGCTGGGAATACATGAGTCCGATTGCAGGTTACAGCTACATCGGCTGGAACCAGCAACGAGCCGACCAGCCTACGCGGTTTGCGGATACAAGGGTCAGGCAGGCCATGACTTACCTGATCGATCGTGAACGGATCAATAAGGAGATCTACCTGGGCTATGCGGACGTGGCGATGAGTCCCTTCACCAGCAGCAGCAAACAGCACAATCCGGAGTTGCTACCCAGAGCCTACGATCAGAACAGAGCCATGGTACTGCTTAATGAGGCAGGTTATGCCGATCGGGATGGTGACGGAATACTTGAAGATGAGTCAGGCGCACCCTTTGAGTTCGACCTTGTCTATTTTCAGGCCAATGAGGATACTGGTCGGATGGTGCTTTTTCTGAAGGACCTGATGGCCCGGGTGGGGATTCTGTTGCAACCCAAGCCAACCGAGTGGTCGGTGATGATCGACCTGATGAAGAAACGTGATTTCGACGCCATCACCCTGGGCTGGACCAGTGGCCTCGAGACCGATCTCTATCAGATGTTTCACAGCAGTCAGATTGCCGATGCGGGTAACAACTTCATCGGCTATCGCAATGAGAAACTGGATCAACTGATCGAGGAGGCGAGGGCTACGGTGGATGAGGAGACCCGGATGCCCCTGTGGCAGGCTGCGGAGCGGGAGCTCTACAACGATCAGCCCTATACTTTCCTGAAGCGCAGTAAAAGCCTGGTCTTCATCGACCGGCGGATTCGCAATATTGTGCAGACCAAACTGGGATTGAATCTGAACAGTCTGCCGGTAGAGACCTACGTGCCGGCAGATCAACAACGATACAGCCAGTGACGCAAGTGCAGTGTCCTATACAAATCATACATTTAGACGAGGACTATCTGAGTTGGCGTTTAAATCGCTTACCTCGCCCTGCGGGAAGCCACTCAAGCCACGATTGCGGCGTTGCACCCCTTGGAAATAGAACACATTCCCTGCGGGCTGCGCCTTGCACTCGCGGCTTGAGTGGCTTTCTAAATGCATGCTTTATATAGGACACTACACTAGATGCTGACCTACCTGATCCGAAGAGTGCTGCTGATGGTTCCCACCCTGTTGGGAATCACTCTGGTGGTATTCGTGGTGATGGCCTCATCACCCGGTGGAATCAGTGCCCAGAGCCTGGTTGAGGGGCAGAACCTGGACCCGGAGGCGAAGCAGGAGATCGAGGCCTATTACAATCGGCTCTACGGTCTGGATGATCCCCCCTATCTGCAATATCTGCGCTGGCTGAACAATGTCTCCCCGATCGGTTTTGTGTTTGATGACGAGAATCAGATGAGCGGATTCTCCTTCAGTAAAGGGGCCGACTTCGGTCGCAGTTTCCGTTATGGCCGCCCGGTAACCGATCTGCTGGCGGAACGGGTGCCGATAACGGTCTTACTGAATGTGCTGAGCATTCCCCTGGTCTATCTGTTTGCCCTGCTGGTGGGGGTGCGGGCCGCCGTGGAACGGGGGCGCTCCTTCGATGTCAGCAGCGGTATTGTGATGCTTGCCCTCTGGTCGGTGCCGACCATGCTGGCTGGTGTGCTGCTGATCGGCTTCTTCGCTAATCAGCAGTATTGGCACTGGTTTCCCACCGCCGGTCTGAGCGACCGCCTGGTGCTGGATCAGGTGTTTCTGCCTCACTGGTCGAGCCTCTGGGATGTGGGGCTGCTGTTTCTCTGCCTGGTGCTCTCAGTGGCCCTGTTCATGAGCATTGCACGCAGTGGCTCCAAGCCCCTGCGGATTGTTTTTCTTGCGCTCTGCTGGACTGTGTTGGGCTACATGATGGTCGAAGCCCTGCCGCAGACCCAGCAATCGATCACTCTATTTGTTCTGATGCCGCTGCTGTTTGCCCTGATGGCCGGCTGGCTCGCCAGCACCGACTATCTGTTAATGCGTCAATTGGGATTTCTCAGCAGCGCTCTGTTGGTCGGACTGCTGCTGGCGGTGTATGGCATGCAGGGGAGTTGGCTGAGGGGCTTTCTGTTCGATCGGCTCTGGCATCTGGCTCTCCCGGTATTGTGTCTCTCTTACGGCGGATTTGCCGGTCTGGCGAAATTGACACGAACCTCAGTACTGGAAAACCTGCTTTCCGACTATGCCCGTACGGCCAGGGCAAAAGGTCTGGCGGAGTCGGTGGTGCTCTGGCGGCATGTGTTTCGCAACAGCCTACTGCCGCTGATCACGGTGGCCGCCAGCCTGCTGCCCAGCCTGCTGGCCGGTTCGATCATCGTGGAGAGCATCTTCAGTATCGAGGGGATGGGCAAGTTGGCCGTCGAGGCGGTGCAGACCCGGGACCGGGAGCTGGTTCTGTCGATCACTTTGATCGGCGGCATGCTGACCCTGCTGGGTTATCTGCTCGCCGATCTGCTCTATGCACTGGCCGATCCGAGGGTGAGTTATGACTGATCAGCCATCCTATCGTCAAAGCTACTGGCGCCGGATTCTCGGTCAGACCTTCGTCCGCTGGGGTGCCAGATTAGGCCTGGGCTGGGTTGCTCTGCTGGCGATGATCGGAATCTTTGCGCCGTTTCTGGCCAGCAGTTTTCCTCTGCTTCTGAGCCAGAATGGGGTCTGGAGCAGTCCAGTGCTGACCTATCTGCAGGCCGAGGATGTGCTGTTTCTGATCGCCTTCTTCAGCCTGCTGCTGGTGCTGCCCTGGCGAATCAGTGGGGCCCGTAAACTGGGCCTTTTTGTACTCATGGTGAGTATTGGCGGTGGCTTGGCCTACAACTATGTCGACCCTCCCAAGCTGGTGATCTACGAGCAGTATCGGGTCGCCGAACGTGAGGGTGCATATGACTGGGTGGTGTTTGCCCCGGTTCCCTATTCACCCAAGGACTATCAACGGGATCTGGGAGATACCGGGCTTGAGGCACCCCTCTCTCAGGCTGAACGCCCACACTTTTTTGGCACCGAGCAGAACGGCGCGGATGTACTCAGTCGCATGATCCATGCCTCCAGGATCGCTCTCGGCATCGGCTTTGTCGCCACCGGTATCGCCATGGTGATCGGTGTGATCATTGGCGGATTGATGGGCTATTTTTCCGGTATCGTGGATATTCTCGGGATGCGCCTGGTGGAGATCTTCGAGGCGGTACCCACCCTGTTTTTGCTGCTCACCTTTGTCGCATTTTTCGGTCGCAGTCTCTACATCATGATGGTGATCATCGGTATCACCAGCTGGCCCGGTTTTGCCCGCTATGTGCGAGCCGAGTTTCTGCGTCTGCGTAAGCAGGATTTCGTACAGGCGGCCGAAGCGGCGGGTCTGCCGTTGCCCTCCATACTGTTCAGGCACATGCTGCCCAATGGTATGGGGCCGGTGCTTGTGGCGGCGAGTTTCGGCGTCGCTTCAGCGATCCTGGCAGAGGCGACCCTGAGTTTTCTCGGACTGGGTCTGGTGGATGATCCCTCCTGGGGGGAGATGCTCAACCAAGCGGTACAGTCCTCCCGATTCAACTGGTGGATGGCGGCCTTTCCCGGTGGTGCGATCTTCTTTACAGTGTTTGCCTACAACCTGATCGGTGAATCCTTGCGAGATGCCATCGATCCCTACCTGAGCAAGTCGAACTGATGCTGCTGTCTGTCAAAGCCCTGCATACCTGGTTTAAACACCAACCGGAACCGATCAAGGCGGTGGATGGTATCGATTTCGAGATCAAGCGGGGGGAGACCTTCTGTCTGGTCGGTGAATCGGGCAGCGGCAAGTCGATCACCGCACTCTCCATCATGCGCCTGCTGCCCCAGTCGGGTCTGCAGAAACAGAACGGTCAGGTGCTGTTCAGCAGTGGCGAGGGGGAGGCGGTTGATCTGAGCGCATTGAAAGAGTCGAAGATGCGGGAGATCCGGGGTGGCCGGATTGCGATGATCTTTCAGGAGCCGATGAGCTCACTGAACCCGGTGTTCACCATCGGTGAGCAGATCCTGGAGGCGGTCAAGCTCCACTTTCCTCAACTCTCGGCCAGCGAGGCCTGGGAGCGGGTGATGAAGGCGCTTACGGATGTGCAGCTGCCCGATCCTGAAACCCGGGTCAACAGCTATCCCCACCAACTCTCCGGTGGCCAGCGTCAACGGGTGATGATTGCCATGGCCATGGCCTGCGAACCGGACTTGCTGATCGCGGATGAGCCGACAACCGCTCTGGATGTGACAGTACAGCGTGAAATCTTGCGCCTGATGAAAGCATTGCAGCAGCGTACCGGGATGGCGATCCTCTTCATCACTCACGACTTCGGTGTGGTCTCGGAGATCGCAGATCGTGTCGGGGTCATGCAGCAGGGCAAACTGGTGGAGACCGGTACCACCGATCAGATCATTCACAAGCCTGAGCATGTCTATACCCAATCGCTGATTGCAGCACTACCGGAAAACCTGGCGCGTCATGAGACCCATCAGGTGGTACAGGATCAGCCGCCACTGATTCGATTGAATGATCTGGCGATCCACTTTCCGGTACGCAAGGGCCTGCTGCGTCGGGTAGTCGATCAGGTGCGGGCAGTGGATGGCGTCGATCTGGAGATTCCACGTGGGCAGATACTTGCCCTGGTGGGCGAGTCGGGCAGCGGTAAGACGACCCTGGGACGTGGTATCCTCAGGTTGACCGAACCGACGGCAGGCCAGATCACCTTTGACAATACCGATATCACCGGGATGAAACCGGCCCAGTTGCGACAGTTCCGGCGCAATATGCAGATCATCTTTCAGGATCCGATCTCCTCACTGAATCCGCGTTTGAGTATTGCCGCCATCCTTACCGAACCGATGAAGGTACATGGCATTGGTGAAAACCGGGAGGAGCGAATCGAGCTCGCCAGGGATCTACTGCAGCAGGTGCAGATGGAGGAGGATGCCCTGTGGCGCTATCCCCATGAGTTCTCCGGTGGCCAGCGTCAGCGTATCGGTATCGCCCGGGCGTTATCCCTTGAGCCCTCATTCATCGTGTGTGACGAGATTACCAGCGCACTGGATGTCTCGGTGCAGGCTGAGATCCTGAAAATGTTGTTGGAGCTTCGCCGGCAACACAACCTTACACTGCTGTTCATTACGCATAATATCGGCGTTGTTGAGTATGTCAGTGATCGTACTGCCGTGATGTATCAGGGACAGATTGTTGAACAGGGAAGAACTGAGGATATCGTCAACAATCCTCAAGACGACTATACCCAGCAACTGATTGCTGCGGTTCCTAGAGTGCCCCTCTAGTGGCCCACTAGCAACAGATTTTAAGAACCTTTCCCTATGAGATTCACCATCCAGACCAAGCTGTTTCTAAGCCACTTCGCTGCCATTATTCTGGTTTCAGGAAGTGTCGGCAGCTACTTCTACCACAGTGCCATCGAAAACCTGATGCATGCCCTGCAGTCGCGGCTGATGAATAGTGCTTCCCTGATCAGCAGCGGTCTGCAGGATGCACAACTGGATCAGATCAGGGAAGAGAAGGATATGGCGTCACCCAATTATCAGTTGTACGTCAATCAACTGCGCAGTTATGTGAAGACCAATCCGGATATCGCCTTTATCTATGTTATGAGAAAGGTGGATGACAAGGCTGCCTTTGTGGTTGATTCGGATATGCAGGAACCGGCCTTACCGGGTGAAATCTATGAGCCTGATATCGATACTCTGATGGAAGGGTTTCTTCGTCCCTCGGTTGACCAGGAGCTGGTAGAAGATCGTTGGGGGGTTTTTCTTTCCGGCTACGCTCCGATAGAGGCGGGTGACGATGACTATCTGATCGGCATCGATATGCGTGCGGATGAGGTTAAAAAGAAATTCGAACAGATTCGACTCGCCGGCTTTTTGTCACTGGCTCTGTCTGTGATTTTGGCGATGATATTCAGCCGGCTTCTGTCGCAAAACTTCACCCGTCGTATCAGTCATCTGACCACCCGTTTCACCAGGATAGCCCCCGATAATCAGGCAAAGGGCAATCAGGCCAATGGTGATGAAATCGATCAGCTGGCGCGCGCTTTTGATTTGATGTCAGAAAGACTGGAGGCCAAACAGCAGCAGATCGAGGCCAATCAGTTGGCACTTCGCAGCGCCCTTGATGATCTGGAGGAGCGGGTCGAGAACCGCACCATGGAACTGGTGCAGACCAATCAGAAGCTGTTGAAGGAGATCGCTGAAAGAAAGCATGTCGAACAGATGCTGGAAGAGACTTCGCGCATCGATTACCTGACCAACTCGCTCAACCGCCGCGCCATGACCCGGCGTCTGGATCAAGTGGTCTCCCAGACCGAACGGGGTTCAGAGAGCTTCTGCATCATCCTGCTGGATGTGGATCACTTCAAGCAGATCAATGACAACTACGGCCATGATATCGGCGATCAGGTATTGAAATATATTGTTAAACAACTGAAGAGCCGGATTCGTGAAGCGGATGAGTTGGGTCGCTGGGGTGGTGAGGAGTTTATGATTCTCTGCCCTGAAACCCAACTGGCGGAAGCCAGGCTGCTGGCGCAACGTTTGTGTGATGACCTGTCAGCCAGCCCGATGACACTGATTGATAAACAGTTGCAGGTAACCGCCAGTTTCGGTGTCTCCCTGTATCAACCCGGTGAAGTGTTGGGCAACTGTCTTAAGCGTACTGACTACGCACTCTACGAGGCCAAGGCGAAAGGGCGAAACTGCGTTGTGGTAGCTGGTCAGTAACCGCTGAGCTTTTTGTTAATCAAAAGCCCGCTTAAGAGTCGTCAGGATTGATCCTTATCCAGATGTTTGGCGATACGTGCCTCCTGCTCCTTAATGCGTTTCCGCAGGACTGGAAATCTCCTCAGCAGATGCATGATCCAGCGTCTTCCGGTTGGAGAGTGGCGCATGATGATCGGCGTGCCGATCAATAGCAGTGGCACGCCGATGGGCACCGGTAGCAGGAAGGTGACCAGACCACTCACGATGGAGAGTGAACCGACAGATAAGTAGAGCCATTTCATAATCGTTCAAACGGGTTGGTGAAGTCTCTCTACCTGTCAAAAATCTTCGGCTGGAGTTGAATTCTAACCCGTGGAATGTGAAGCTTTGATGAAGGCTCCGGCCAGGAGACGGGGTCATGGTTAGCCGTTGAGCCATGTAACGGGTATGAGTGTTGATTTGAAAAAAGGTTCGCTTGAAACAACCCTTCCACAACATAAGGTGACAGAATCATGTCGATTGACTGGCAGAAGATCAATGCCGCTGTCTGGCGTCCACGCAAAGGCTATCTGCGAGGGATTGAACGTATTGATCCGATCAAGCTCTCCCAACTGGTTGGTATCGATGAGCAGAAACGCCAGTTGATTGATAATACCGAACGGTTTCTCAACGGTGCAGGGGCCAACAACGCTCTTCTCTGGGGCTCACGCGGTACCGGTAAATCCTCACTGATCAAAGCGCTGTTGAACAACTATTGGCGCCAGGGTTTGCGGTTGATTCAAGTGGATCGTAACGATCTGGTGGAACTGCCGGAGATCGTCGATGAGATCAGGGATCTGCCGCAGAAGTTCATCGTGTTTTGTGACGATATGACATTTGAGCAGGGTGAAGCCTCCTACCGGGCGTTGAAGAGCGTACTCGATGGTTCGATTGAGGCGCCACCGGACAATATATTGATCTATGCGACCTCGAATCGCCGCCATCTATTGCCGGAATCGATGCAGGACAACCAGGATGCGGTGTTGGTGGGGCGGGATCTCCACCTGGGCGACACGGTGGAGGAGAAGCTGGCTCTTTCCGATCGGTTCGGTTTATGGCTCTCTTTCTATCCGGTCAACTGGCAGGGTTACCTGGCCATTGTCGATCACTATTTCAAGGATTATACCGGCGATCGAGAGAGGCTTCATGAAGCGGCAAAACATTTTGCCATGGCGAGAGGAGGCTCAAAGAGCGGACGTGCTGCACTGCAGTTTTACAAAGCCTTTTTCGGTAGCGAACCGTAGCAAGATTGCTGAATGCTCAGTCAGGGCTAGCTCACACTCAGTGTCAATAGACCCTAGGACGATCTGCTGATCCTGTAACGTATGTCCAAAAAGATGAACAACGACAGCAATAGCAGATAGCCAGTCATGATGACGATCATCCACTGTGCCATGCTGAGGCCGATGAACTGCCACTGGATGTCATCGCAGAAACCCGAGGGCTGGAATATGGCGGGAAACCACTCGTCAAGTTTCAGCCAGCCCGGGAATTTGGCATTCACATCACAGCTCATGGATGGTGGAATGATACCCAGCTGAAGCCCGGATTGTTTAAATGCCAGATAGAGACCCCAGAGTGCCCCCGCAGTCCAGATCAGATAGCTGAACCAGCGCACGATTGAAACATGGGGGGCGATGGCGCCGAACAGAAAAGCGGTGAAGAGTATGCCAACGGCGACTCGCTGATAGATACACAACACGCAGGGTTCAAGTGACATGACATGCTGGAAATAGAGTGCTGCGAGTTCCAGCGTCAGCGTGGTAGCCGCGAGGATTAGCCAGCTCAGTGTACGATGGTGGGTCATGACAGCTTCTGATTTATGAATGGCCTCAGAGGTTGAGTATTCACTATTTAATGAATCTGATCTGTTAATTTTTGTCATTGGGTAGAGCAGTTGGTTTGGGTCTGTTAACCCTGCCATGTTGGCAATGGCAATTTGTTATAGGCTTCGTTGTCATTTGTCACGCATTTCTCACCATTGTTCCATAACAATGCTTTATAAGAGTGCGGCTAAAGGATTACATATCGATAAAATCGCTGACTATGATATAGGGATGCTTAGATTGATTCACCAGGAGGGTAATTCGTGGATTCATCAAAGCAACTGATTTCGAGTTACAGATAATAACGGGAGCTTTGCCAATGCGCTGTCACGAAGTTGACTATGAGATTCTGGGTTCGGAGATGCAACTGGTCGAGGTGGAACTCGATCCGGGAGAGACGGTGATTGCCGAAGCAGGTGCAATGACCTATCTGGAGGAGGGTGTCGATTTCGAGACCAAAATGGGTGATGGCTCCAACCCGGAAGAGGGATTGATGGGTAAGCTGTTTTCTGCCGGCAAGCGTGTCTTCACCGGTGAATCCATATTCACCACCCACTTTACCAATCGGGGGTCTGGCAAGCAGCGGGTGGCTTTTTCGGCTCCCTATCCAGGTAATATCGTTCCTCTGGATATGGCTAAACTGGGTGAGAAGGTGACCTGTCAGAAAGATGCGTTTCTCTGCGCCGCTCTGGGCACCAAGGTGGATATCGCTTTCAATCGGCGGATTGGCACCGGCCTGTTTGGTGGCGAGGGTTTCATTCTGCAGACCTTAGAGGGTGACGGCATGGCGTTCATTCAGGCAGGGGGAACGATCGTTGAGAAACAACTCAATGGTGAGACCTTGCGGGTGGATACCGGTTGTCTGGTGGGATTCACTGATGGCATCAACTATGACATCCAGCGTGCCGGCAATCTGAAGTCGATGGTATTCGGTGGGGAAGGGCTGTTTCTGGCAACCCTCAAGGGGCATGGCAGAGTCTGGTTGCAGAGTCTGCCTTTCTCGCGCATGGCGGATCGTATATTGGCCAATGCACCTTCTGCCGGAGGTTCGGACAAGGGTGAAGGATCCGTGCTTGGTGGGATCGGCAGGGTTTTAGATGGTAATTGAGTCACCAATCCGGTCTTATGCATTGGTATTAAAACTGGTTCAATCTTAGCTGAATCAAAGAATTTGGTGGGGCCATGCCCCACCGAATGCCGCTAAAACTCGACCCCCTGTTCCGCTTTTATTCCTTGCTCGAAGGCGTGTTTGACCAGCCTCATCTCGGTCACCGTGTCAGCAATTTCAATCAACTCATCCGGTGCTTGCCGTCCGGTCAGTATCAGATGCATCCAATGGGGTTTTGACTTTTTGATGAAATCAGCAACCTCTTTGCCTGTCAGCCAACCGTAACTGCAGCAGTAGTTGATCTCATCCAGCACCACCAGGTCATAGCCTTCAGAGAGGATCTTCTGTTGGCAGAGCGCCCAGATCGCCCGGCTCGTCTGTTGGTCCTGTTCAGGATTGTTGGTATCCCAGGTAAAGCCGTCACCCAGGGCGTGCCACTCGATATTGTCAAACCGGGAGGCGGCCTGCTGTTCGCCGGTTTTCCACTTGCCCTTGATGAATTGAACCACCAAGACCTTCATGCCCCAACCGGCTGCGCGAAACACCATACCGAAGGCACTGGAAGATTTACCTTTTCCGTCCCCGGTGTGAACCAGGGTCAGCCCGTTGCGTTTTTCTCGCTGTTTCATGCTGCTCTACCGATCCTTAACACCGTTTCTACGGTGACTCTCTTATTTGGTTTGGGTGGTGTGTTGCGAAATAGAATGAAAATCGTTATCATTTGCAAAAATCATTCAAATCTACTCCCAAAGGAGACATCATCGTGTCAATTCTATCAAGATTCATACTCGCTCCTGTGGTGCTGAGTCTGCTGCTGCCTGTGGTGGCCAACGCAGATGAGGTTAACCTCTACTCTGCACGTAAAGAGAAACTTATCAAACCACTATTAGACAGGTTTACTCAAGAGACAGGTATTGAGGTCAACCTGGTGACCGGCAAGGCGGATGCTCTGCTGCAGCGGCTGCAGAGTGAGGGACGCAATACTCCAGCCGATCTGCTGATCACCACCGATGCTGGCCGTCTGCATCGGGCCAAAGTGGCCGGTGTGACTCAGGCCGTCGAATCTGAGCTGTTGAACAAACTCGTACCCAGTAACTATCGGGATCCAGAAAACCACTGGTTCGGTCTCTCCCTGCGTGCGAGACCGATACTTTATGTCAAAGGCAAGGTGGATCCGTCCACACTCTCCTCCTATGAGGCGCTGATCGATCCCCAGTGGAAGGGTCGGATCTGCATCCGTTCCTCAGGCAATATCTATAATCAATCTCTGGTGGCCTCGATGATCGAGGCGAACGGTGTTGAAACGACCGAGACCTGGGCCAAATCATTCGTCAAACAATTTGCCCGTCCCCCCAAAGGTGGAGACCGGGATCAGATCAAAGCGGCCGCTGCTGGCCTCTGTGATATTGCGGTGGCCAACACCTACTATCTGGCGGGAATGTTGAAATCAAAGGATCAGGCTCAACGTCAGGCTGCTGAGAAAATGGGTGTCTTCTGGCCCAACCAGGCCGGGCGCGGGGCGCATGTGAATATCAGTGGTGCGGCCCTGATCAAAACCGCCAAACACAAACAGGCAGCGATCAAACTGCTTGAGTTTCTGGTCGGAGAGTCCGCCCAGGCGTGGTATGCGGAGACAAATGGTGAGTATCCGGTTCGCAGCGATGTGGCAGCAGGAGAGACGTTGCAGGCCTGGGGTAAGTTCAGCATGGATGGCATCAATCTGAGTCGTCTGGGTGAGCTTAATCCAGAAGCGCTCAAACTGATGGATCGCGCCGGTTGGAAATAACTGGCATGATTAGCCGATCTTTGGTTGGTTTATCACGGGGAATGTAGTTGGGTGTTGAGAAGGTCAACAGGGTGTCACCGGTCGGCTTGAGTGGCTCT
>JAHRHW010000494.1 GCA_019100305.1 Candidatus Thiodiazotropha taylori
TAGGTAGTGATATGACAACCACACAGAAAATCATCGAAAAAAAGCTGCAGGAATCCTTCACACCGCTCCACCTGGAAGTGATCGATGAGAGCCATAATCACAGCGTGCCGGATGGGGCGGAATCCCATTTCAAGGTGGTACTGGTCAGTGACACATTTGAAGGCGAGAAGCTGATCCAGCGCCACCGTAGAGTTAACAAAGTCTTGGCGGAAGAGTTAAGTGAGGGGGGTGTCCATGCCCTCGCGCTGCACACCCTGACGCCAGAGGATTGGTTCAACCACGGCGGTACGGTACCCGCCTCACCTGAGTGTCTGGGTGGCTCAAAACAGAGCTAGCGGGCGATGCTGCACTGGCTCACTAGTCTCATCTCCAAACCGTTGCGGCGTGATCCGGCCCGCCAGCGACAGGTTGATCAAGAGACCAGTCGCCTGGCGCTCTACCAATTCCCCCTCTGCCCGTTCTGCATCAAGGTCAATCGCGTGATTCGCAAGCTGAACCTGAAGATTGAGCAGCGCAATGCCGCCAGCGATTCGAGCTGGGCTGACGAGCTGCAGCAATTCGGTGGAAAGCTGCAGACACCCTGCCTGAAAATTGAGCAACAGGATGGTGACCGGTGGCTCTATGAGTCGGATGATATCATCCGCTATCTCAGACGGAGATTTGCAACCCCCCAGGACCTTTCAAAAGATCACATCGCCTAATACGAAACACTTGGGGCGATTGAACACCAATCACCGCGAATTGTCACAAATCGAGACTGCAATGTGATGGTTATTCGCGAAATTTTGCGGTGATTGGCGCTCTTTTGCGGTTCATCCTCTGTTAAGGGTCAGGCTACTTCAGTGAGTTCTGCTCAAAATAGTCCCGAGTCAATTTAAAAACCACCGGGCTGAGCATCAACAGCGCAACTAGATTCGGAATGGCCATCAGGGCATTCAGCGTATCCGCCACCAGCCAGACGAAGTTAAGATAGTCCTGCGCCATCGCGCCAACCGGTATCATGATGATCCAGAGTACGCGAAACGGAACAATCGCCTTAATGCCCGCAAGGTACTCAACGCAACGTTCACTGTAGACACTCCAGCCCAGAATGGTGGTAAAGGCAAACACCGCCAGACCCACACTGACAACCAGACCACCAACACCAGGCAGCGCCATCTCAAAGGCGGCAGAAGAGAGTGCCGCCCCGGTCTCGCCCGTGGTCCAGACCCCGGTGACAACAATCGCCAGACCGGTGACCGAACAGACGATCAGGGTATCGATAAAGGTTCCCAGCATCGCCACCGTACCCTGACGCACCGGGCTGTCGGTTGCCGCTGAGGCATGCGCTATCGGTGCACTACCGAGCCCAGCCTCGTTGGAGAAGACGCCCCTGGCCACACCAAAACGAATCGCTGCCCAAACCGCCGCACCGGCAAAACCACCCGTGGCGGCCACCGGAGTGAAGGCGTACTGGATGATCTGACCGATCGCTGCCGGAATCTCGGAAATATTCAGAACGATGATCACACTCCCGGCCAACAGATAGGCGATCGCCATCAGCGGCACCAGTTTACCGGCCACTTCCGCAATCCGACGGATACCACCGATCAGCACCAGCGCGGCCAGCACCGCCATCACCCCACCGGTGATTGCCGGATCGATACCGAGATTCTCATTTTTCAGCAGTGCCTGAGCAACCGAATTGGCCTGTACGGTATTACCGATACCGAACCCGGCCAAGGCTCCGAAAACTGCAAACAGGGTACCCAGCCAGGCCCATTTGCTGCCCAGACCGTTCTTGATGTAGTACATGGGACCACCAACGTGGTTGCCATTCTCATCCACTTCCCGGTAGTTGACGGCCAGTACGGCTTCCGCGTATTTGGTGGCCATACCGACCAGCGCGGTACACCACATCCAGAACAGAGCCCCTGGACCACCCAGAGCGATGGCGGTGGCAACCCCGGCGATATTACCCGTACCGATGGTTGCAGAGAGCGAGGTCATCAGGGCGTTGAACGGGGTAATCTCCCCCTCTCCCCGGCCTTCGCGCCCTCCCCAGAGCATTCGAAATCCATATTTGAGCCGAGCCAATGGCATCAGCTTCAAGCCGATCATCAGGAACAGCCCGGTACCCAGAATCAGCACCAGCATGACAGGCCCCCAGACAATGCTGTTCAGCCCACCGATCAGTTCTTTGAGTAGTTCCACTGCATACCCCCTTAACTATTTTTATTTTGCATGGCAGGTAGTTAGGACACTTTCGAAGTGAATCGCCATGCACCTTGCGGATCTCACACGATA
>JAHRHW010000495.1 GCA_019100305.1 Candidatus Thiodiazotropha taylori
CCACGATATCCAGAACAACTTCTATGTCATGTGCAAAGCCTGAGCTGTCACTTGAATCTGCCTAGCCACCGCTGGCCGGTCTTTGTCGATTGGCTGCCGGTGGCTGCTCTTTGGCAAAGGCGGCCTGACCTGTGGAATTCCGATAGCCCACGCTGACCGAGCCAACCCCGAAGAGCTGTTCCAGGCGCTTCAACAGTTCATCCGTAGGATTGACCCGCCAATCCTTACCCAATTGGATATCGCCCCTGGCCTGTGCATTCCGATAGCGGAGTCTCACCCCGGTGGTCCCACCAAGGTAGGGTGTGAGAGTCTGCTGCAGACTTTCACAAAGCTGTGCCGGTTCCAGTTGACCGGTTTGCAAGTGAATGTTCAGCAATCGAGCATAGTGGGATCTGGCCTGCTCAATGGTCAGCAGGTTATCGGCACGGATACTCAGACCGCCACGAAACTCATCGTAGTTGAGCAACCCTGAAACCACCAGAATCTTGTCCGCCGAGATCAGATCCCGATGCTGCTCATAGTTCTCATTGAACAGGGTGCACTCGATGCGTCCGCTGCGATCATCCAGCAGCAGGGTACCCATACGGCCACGCTGGGTCTGACGATGGGAAGCGGTAACCACAAGACCGCTGACAACCACCGGAACGCCCCGGCGACGCTGCCCACCGGCAGGTGCACCATCGAGGCTCAGATCGCCGATACGGCTACTGCAGATAGAGTCCAGCTCTGCCAGATAACGATCGATGGGATGGCCGGTGAGATAGAGCCCGAGGGTCTCCTTCTCACCCTGCAGGCGCTGCTCCTCCTCCCACTCTTCCACATCCTTGGGAATCACCTGGGTATGGCTCGCCTCTGCCGGTTGCGGCTCCCCCATGCCGAACAGGTCATTCTGTCCGACCGCTTCCATGGCGTGGTGTTGCTCCGCCAGTTTCAGCGCCAGGGGCAGTTGCAGCATCAGGGTCGCCCGGTTGGCTCCGAGACCATCCAGGGCACCGGCCCGGATCAGTGACTCGAGCACCCGTCGGTTGACCTTGCGCAGATCGATGCGCCGGCAGAACTCAAAGATATCTTCGAATACCCCATGACTCTCCCGCTCCTGAATCACCGATTCGATGGCCGACTCACCGACCCCTTTGATCGCACCCAGACCATATACCACGGTCTGTTCATCGATCGCGGTAAACTTGTAGTGGGACAGATTGACCTGGGGTGCTTCCACCTTCAGTTTCATGCGCCGGCACTCATCAATCAGCGGCACAACCTTATCGGTATTGTCCATATCCGCCGAACAGACCGCCGCCATGAAGGCAGCCGGATAGTGGGCTTTCAGCCACATGGTCTGATAAGAGACCAGGGCATAGGCCGCTGAGTGGGATTTATTGAAACCGTATCCGGCAAACTTCTCCATCAAATCGAAGATGTAGGTGGCGGTCTCCTCCTCAACACCCCGTTCCACCGCGCCTTTGCGAAAAATCTCACCCTGCTTGGCCATCTCCTCAGGTTTCTTTTTACCCATCGCCCGTCGCAACAGATCGGCACCACCCAGCGAGTAGCCGGCCAGCACCTGGGCGATCTGCATGACCTGTTCCTGGTAGAGGATAACGCCATAGGTGGGCTTAAGGATCGGTTCCAGATCCGGATGGGGATAGGCGACTTCCGCTCGACCATGTTTTCGATTGATGAAATCATCCACCATGCCCGACTGCAGCGGCCCGGGGCGGAACAGAGCAACCAGCGCGGTGATATCGTCGAAGCAGTCAGGTTGCAGCTTTTTGATCAACTCCTTCATACCGCGGGATTCAAGCTGGAATACCGCGGTGGTCTCAGCGCTTTTCAGCAACCTGAAGGAGTCTTCGTCATCCATGGCGATGTTATTGATGTCGAGAGGTTCAAGATTCTGTTTGAGGCGATCTGCATTGACCGCCTTCAGCGCCCAATCGACGATGGTCAGAGTACGCAGGCCGAGAAAGTCGAATTTGACCAACCCCACCTTCTCCACATCATCCTTATCGAACTGGGTAACCAGCCCCTCGCCATTGGCTTCGCAGTAGAGTGGGGTGAAGTCGGTAAGCAGTCCAGGCGAGATCACCACACCACCGGCGTGTTTGCCCGCGTTGCGAGCGCAACCCTCCAGCTTTTTCGCCATATCGATGAGTTCACCCACCTCCTCATCGGTCTGATAGGACTGCTTGAGATCGTCACTCTCGTTCAGTGCCTTATCCAGGGTCATGCCGATCTCGAAGGGGATCATCTTCGCCACCCGGTCGGTAAAACC
>JAHRHW010000496.1 GCA_019100305.1 Candidatus Thiodiazotropha taylori
GATACTCCCGTACCATTGGAAAGGCCGACCACATGGCAAATCCTTTGAGTGCCAGAATGATGCTGCAGTCGGACGTCTGCTGTACCCGATCGATCAACTGAAGGTTTTCTCTCAGCCTGGCTGCTTCAAGCAGGTAGCAGGGTGAGGGCAGGGCGTCGAATTCACTACTCATCGACAGGCAGGGTATCGATATCGATGTCAAATTCCAGGTCCTGCCAGGGCAGGCCGTATCGGTTGAGATCCGCCATGAAGGGATCCGGATCGTACTGCTCCATATTCCACACACCGGGCTTGCGCCATATACCTTGCAGAATCATTTTGGCACCGATCATTGCTGGTACACCGGTGGTGTAGGAGACACCCTGAGCCTGGGTCTCCCGATAGCAGGCCTGATGGTCGCAGACATTGTAGATATAACGGCTGACCGGTTGGCCCGCTTTTTCACCCTTGATGATACAACCGATATTGGTTTTTCCCTTGGTACGGGGGCCGAGGGTGGCCGGGTCCGGCAACAGTGCCTTGAGAAACTGCAAGGGCACGATCTGCTGGCCCTGAAACTTGATGGGCTGAATGCTGTCGAGTCCCAGGTTCTGGATCACTTCGAGATGCTTCAGATAGCTTTTGCCAAAAGTCATCCAGAAGCGCATCCGCTGCACCGGGATGTGTTTGGTCAGGGATTCCATCTCTTCATGGTAGAGCAGGTACATCTTGCGTGGGCCGATCTCCGGAAAGTCGAATACCCGGGAGATCTCCATGGGGCTGGTTTCCACCCACTGACCATCTTCATAGAAACGGCCGTTGGCGGTAACCTCCCGGATATTGATCTCAGGATTGAAATTGGTGGCGAACGGATAGCCATGATCGCCCGCATTGCAGTCGAGGATATCCACCTGATGAATGCGGTCGAAATGGTGTTTCAGTGCATACGCAGTGAATACATTGGTGACACCAGGGTCGAAGCCGGAGCCGAGTAGAGCGGTCAACCCAGCAGCCTGGAATCTCTCCTGGTAGGCCCATTGCCATTTGTACTCGAATTTGGCTTCGTCGGGCGGCTCGTAGTTGGCTGTATCCAGGTAGTGAACACCGGTCTCGAGACAGGCATCCATGATGGTCAGGTCCTGATAGGGCAGGGCGACATTGATCACCAGTTCAGGCTTAACCCGTTTGATCAGTTCAACCAGTTCAGGCACTTGATCCGCATCCACCTGGGCGGTACGTATGGTCGTGGATTTGATCTCACTGGCAATCTGATCGCACTTGGAGAGGGTTCGGCTGGCAAGCCAGATTTCAGTGAAAACCTCAGCTACCTGGGCGCACTTATGGGTAACGACTCTACCGACACCACCGGCACCGATTATCAACACTCGACTCATGGTTCAACTTCTCGGATGGATTAGGAATATGCGCGGATTTTAGACCCAGATTATGGGTTTTGTCTTGTGCTTTTTTTCGCCTGCAGAGTTTAATAAAAACTGCAACTATCTGAATATTTCATTGGCCGCGAATGGACGCCTATCACCGCCAATGGCCGCAAAAAAAAACGAGTGTACCGTGAACTCAAAACTAACCAAGGAGCGGCTCAATAGCTCCTCTCCCTTGATGGGAGAGGGGAGCTACTCTCTCCGTCTGGTTGGTACGCCGATAATTGGTGCTTTTTTCTAACCTTCATCTTCTATTTGGTGATCTCTATCCATGCCACAAAGCTCGATAGGCTAGAGAAACCAAATAAATTTAGCCCATCAGTATCCTATCGATCAAAGGTAATAGGATCGCAGTGATCATCTGTGATTTTTTGCGGTGATTGGCATCCAATCGTAGCTTAAGTCATCGGCTCCATACCTACGCGGACAGAAACCTAAGGCACCCGTCGGAACATCCACCAGGCGAGCCCCATGAAGAACAGCAGCGGCAGAGCCGTGGCGAGCAGGGCATTGAACGAATAGACCACAGCCATATAGGAGAAGGCCCGATTGAGCAAGTAGAAGACAATGCCCAGCATGGCGCCGACGAATACCCGCTGCCCCACACTCACACTGCGTAGAGAGCCGAACACGAAAGGGATGCTCAACAACAGCATCACCAGGGTAACCAGAGGTGCGGCGAGCTTACCCCAGAAGGCAACTTCATAACTGACCGATGCCTGCCCATTGTTTCGTAGATAATCGATGTAGCGCCACAGGTCCCAGGCAGCCAGCATATGAGGTTTTACCGTCAAGACATCGAGGGAAGCCGGTTCCAGTTGGGTCTTCCAGGTGAGCTCTTT
>JAHRHW010000071.1 GCA_019100305.1 Candidatus Thiodiazotropha taylori
ATTGCGTGTTGTGAAGAAGGGTTCGAAGATCTGCTTGGCCACTTCCGGGGCGATACCGGGTCCATTGTCCAACACATCCAGTATAGGATGTTGATACTCTTTGGTCATGCCGCCGACAATCCTCAGTTGCAGGTTTTTCTTGTCACAATGTTCCCGTGCATTGTTGCAGAGATTACTGACCAGTTGGCGCAGTTGTTCAGGATCTGCAAAGACTTTTGTCGATACAGGTTCGATCTGCAGACGTATGCTCTCTTCTTTGAAGCCTTGGTGCCTGATCAGGTCTGAGGTGAGCTTTTTCAGCCAGGGATCGAGCTGTATGGTGACCTGTTGACCGGGTTCCCTGCGCGAGAGCTGAAGGACATTCTCAATCACCTGATTCACCCGGGCGGCATTGGTGGTGATGATCTCCGTCAGTCTTTTGTCGGCAACATTGAGACTTGGGGATTCACGAAACAGTTGGCTGGCGTGACTGATCGCCCCCAGGGGATTGCGTATCTCATGGGCGATGCTGGCGGTGAGCCGTCCCAGTGAGGCCAATTTCATCTGTTGTGCCTCTCGGGTCACTTGCGAGGTGTCTTCGAGAAAGATCAGCATGTCTCCCGCCTCTTCGCCGCTAAGTGCATTGAATTGAGCCTTGAGTTCAGGTCCCTGGCTCTGGCTGCGGAAGGTGAGTTTCTGTTTGCGTTTGGGGTTTTGCCGTTTGCGGACAATGTGAGCCAACTCCGGAGAAGCCTTGGCCAGATGGCTGCCGGTGGTGGCTGAGGGCATGCCCAGCAGATGCCAGGCAGGGTCGTTCATCATCAGGATTTTGCCTGAAGCATCGATGACCAGAACCCCGGTCTGCATATGTTTTATGACGTAGGCATTGATCTTCGCCATGTGTTCCAGTTCGCTGGCCCGTTTCTCGGCCAGGCGTTCACTGGCCCGTGCCCGACTGCTCAACACCCAGGTCAACAGAGCTGTGGCGAAATAGACGGCTCCCAGGAATCCGGCCTGGATAAACTGTGGTGATGCACGGTTGCTCAGGCTGGCGTGTACCTGATCGGTGATCACGGCCAGCGCCGCCAGTGCGGCAAACAGGAGCGATGCCCTTCCTCCCATGATCAGAGCTCCTGCTGAGATGGAGACCGCGATCAGCATGCCCAGGCCTGTCTGGATACCGCCGCTGGCGTGCATCAGCAGGGTGATCGCCAGAATATCGATGAACAGGGCCAGGTAGGCCTGATGCTCCGGGCCGGGTGAGCGCCAGATGAAGAGAAGTGATGAGAGAATGGTCAGTGTGCTATAGGTCAGGACAGTGATGGAAAAGAGTCGGGGATCTGTCGCGCCGATGAATGCCGGACCGCTGTCTGCGTAGAAGAAAAACAGCAGGGTCAGTGAAAGGGTGATTCTGTAGAGTAGGAAAAGCCGCAGTGACCGCCAATGGGAGACCGCTCCCATCTCCTTGCCGGGAGATTCTGTAAAGATGGTATGCTCAAGCTTCTCCAGCCAGCTATTCATGATCTGTTGGTTTATCCGACTCAGCGGCAATCAGATGTTCTTTACTGCAGTAATAGATCCCTTTTTTTTCCACCGCCTCGGTTTTCGGCAGATGCAGCCCGCAATGGGCACACTCCACACTTTCCACCGATTTAACCTCTCTGGTTGCGTTCTGCTCTATGGAGCGCTGCCTGACAAGGTGGCGTATGATGAGGTAGATTCCCCAGATTGCTAAGCCGAAAAGTATCGTTTTTAGTCCCATACAATCAATTGTTTATGATGTCTAAGACTGAGTCAATCTGGATTGTGGCTGGATCGCTGTTCAGATCCCGAAGCTAAAAACTTGCAACCGCACACTCAATGGTCTGGAATGCAGCCTTTTACACGTCGGTCTAAACCATCCACAACTCTGGATCATCATCAAGCTGTCAGGAGTTCCCGTTTGAAGCTCAAAATTCAGATTGCCCAACTCAATTTTCTGGTTGGAGATATCGAGGGTAATGCCAGGAAAATTATCGATCTGGCGCTCAATGATCAACACACTGTGGATGCGCTTGTCTTTCCTGAGCTGGCGATTACCGGCTATCCGCCGGAAGACCTGCTGTTACGTCCCCATTTCATTCAACGCGTTGAGCGTGCCATTGAGTTGATCTGTTCGGAAGTCAGTCATGTCTGTCTGGTGATCGGCTATCCCAGGTACCGGGATGGCAAGTTGTTCAATGTGGCAGGTGTGATCACTGGGGGGCAACTGGTCGCAGAGTATGAGAAGCAGAAGCTGCCCAACTACAGTGTATTTGATGAAAAACGATACTTCACGCCAGGGCGCGAGGCGGTGACCTTCAATCTCAAAGGGGTGCAACTGGGATTGACCGTCTGCGAAGATATCTGGGAGGCGGAACCCGCTGCCATGAGCCGCGCGGCTGGGGCTCAGGTACTCTTGAATCTGAACGCATCGCCCTTCCATATCGGCAAGGCGCCGGAGCGGGAGGATCTGGTTCAACAACGTGCCTTGGATAATGGTATTCCCATTATCTATACCAATCTGGTGGGTGGTCAGGATGAGTTGGTCTTCGATGGGGGTTCCTTTGCTGTGGATGCGTCGGGAAACCTGGTGCACAGAGCGCCGTTCTTTGAGGAGTCCTGTCCTATTGTGGAGTTGGAGTATGCGTCAGGTTCCGTGGTACCGATACCCCAGCAAGTGGCGCCGCTGATGAGTGAAGCACAGAGGGTCTATCAGGCCCTGGTGCTTGGGGTACGGGATTACGTCATGAAAAACGGTTTCAATGGTGCCATCATCGGTCTCTCGGGCGGGGTCGACTCTGCTTTGACCCTGGCGATAGCTGCTGATGCCCTGGGGCCTGATCAGGTGGAAGTGGTGCTGATGCCCTCCCGTTACACGGCAGAGATGAGCAATCAGGATGCGGAGGCCGAGGCGCAGGCGCTGGGAGTCGAGTATCGGACCATCCCGATCGAGCCGGCATTCAAAGCCTTTCTCGGAATGCTCAGCGATGAGTTCGCCGGTAAACCGGTTGATGTGACGGAAGAGAACATCCAGGCCCGCTGCCGGGGCATCATCCTGATGGCGATCAGTAACAAAAAGGGACGGATATTGTTGACTACCGGTAACAAGAGTGAAATGTCGGTAGGCTATGCCACTCTCTATGGTGACATGGCGGGTGGTTTTGCCCCGATAAAAGATGTTCCGAAGACACTGGTATATCAACTCTGTCGCTATCGCAACGAGCGGTCTCCGGTGATACCTCAACGGGTATTGGATAGACCGCCGTCTGCGGAGTTGGCGCCCGATCAAAAGGATAGCGACTCACTCCCCGACTATCCGGTGCTTGACCAAATCCTCGAGCGATATGTGGAACAGGACCAGGATCCGGAAAAGATTATTTCCGCGGGTTTTGACCGCTCGACGGTGGGGCGGGTGATCAGTCTGGTGGATCGAAACGAGTATAAACGTCGCCAGGCCCCGCCTGGCGTCAAGATAACCCGACGCGCCTATGGGCGGGATCGACGCTACCCGCTCACCTGGCGAAAGGCTAGAAGCTCATAAATTGCTAGTAAAATCAGTTGGATGGGGGATTCGGTTTAACCTTTGAATCCTTATGTCTATAATAATTGCCTGCTCAGTTTTGTTGGTAGGCGTGTTGGGCATTGGAGAGGTGCTCTGCTGTTGCCGGCCTGAATCCATCAAAATATGAGTTTTGTTGCAGCAATTACCGGGGGGTCGTAGACTCGCTGGTTGGCTCGGCGTTACAATCCATAATTACCTGATGCGAAAGATTATCCTACGAGAGCAGAGTAACAATGAAAAAAGTTGAAGCAATCATCAAGCCTTTCAAACTGGAGGATGTTCGTGAGGCCTTGTCAGAGGTGGGCATTACCGGAATGACGGCCACTGAAGTCAAGGGGTTTGGCCGACAGAAAGGGCATACTGAGCTCTATCGTGGCGCTGAATATGTGGTCGATTTCCTGCCGAAGGTGAAATTGGAGCTGGTGGTAGCCAGTGAGCAGGTCCAGGCTTGTATCGATGCCATCACCAATGCGGCACGTACAGGAAAAATCGGCGACGGCAAGATTTTCGTCTCCCCTGTGGAGCAGGTCATCCGCATCAGAACCGGCGAAGAGAACGAAGCGGCGATCTGACGTGTTTTAGTAACAGACGGTTTGTCTGATCTATTCAAGGAGACCGGCGGATTGACTCAATCTGCCGGTTTTTTGTTGTCCGGGGTAGTGGGGTGGCTGAGGGTTACTCCACCTCTTCTGCGCTCGGTTGGCTAAGACGGCCGTTTTCCAGGTTGAGAGCCAACACACGCTGAGCATCTTTGGCCAACTCAGTCAGGCCGAGACGGGAGTAGGCATCGATCATTATTTCCAGCGCTTGCTGAACCGAGTCTGTGCGCTGGAACTGGGTGATCACCCGGTTAGCGCGGTTCGCCGCTGCCAGGTAGGCACCCCGTTTCATATAGTATTTTGCAATGTGAATCTGGTATTTGGAGAGGTTGTTTCTCAGATAGAGCATGCGCTGATGAGCATCGGCAGAGTACTTGCTGTCCGGGTATCGACGAATCAGCTCGGCGAAGTCATTGAATGAGTCCAGCGCAGCGCCCGCATCCCGCTCTGACGAATCCGTCGGCAGGATACTGCTGAGAAAACTCTGATTGCGGTTATAGTTGGCCAGTCCCTTCATATAATAGGCGTAATCCACATACTGGCTTTGCGGATTGAGTTTGATAAAACGGTCGGAAGCAGCAATGGCGGAGTCGGCTTCACCATTTTTGTAGTGGGCGTAGATGATGTCGAGCTGGGATTGGATGGCGTAGCGTCCAAACGGGTAGCGCGCCTGCAGTCCATTGTAATATTTGATAGCCAGGTCGTACTCACCGTCCAGCATGTAGGTTTTTGCTTCAGAGTAGAATTTACTGGCGCTCCAGTTTTTCGTGGGATCGGCCTGCTCCGGCAGGGCACATCCTGTCAGCAGCATGATGAGCAGAATGGTTGAAAAAGTTTTTATGGTCATGGCCAATCTCTGGATGAAACATGATTTGACGCGTGAGTATAACGGAAAGCCGCAGATACGGGTTAACTTGCGCGTTTGCTCCGCAGGTTTTGCCGCTTTGCAGGCGTTGGTTTCCTGTAAGGCGAGTCGTCGCGCTCTGCGAAAATGCTACTCAGGATGGTCTTCCAATGTCCGATCCTGAATCCCTCTCAGAAGTTCCCACACAAACCTTTCAGGTTCCCCTTGAACGGGCCGGTATTCGCATTGACCAGTTACTGGCAGAACTCTGTCCGGAATACTCCCGCAGTCGCCTGCAAAGCTGGATCAAACAGGGATTGGTTGAAGTGGACGGGGCAAGTTGTCGGGCGAAAGACAAAGTAAAGGGAGGAGAGAGCGTGGTGTTGCGGGCGTTGCTCTCGGAAGAGGTCTCTGACAGACCTGAAGCGATGGATCTCGATCTGCTGTATGAAGACGACGCCCTGCTGGTGGTCAACAAACCCGCTGGACTGGTGATGCATCCGGCAGCCGGTAATCCAGGCGGTACTCTGCTGAATGGCTTGCTCCACCACCACCCACCTCTGACAGCCGTGCCACGGGCCGGAATCGTGCATCGTCTGGATAAGGATACCAGTGGCCTATTGGTGGTAGCCAAGACACTGCAGGCCCAACATGCCCTGGTGCAACAGCTGCAGGCGAGAAGCGTCAAGCGTGAATACCGGGCGATTGTTCAGGGGAACATGATCGCCGGTGGCACCATCGACAAACCAATCGGTCGCCATCCAGTGAACCGGCTGCGAATGGCGGTTGTCGAGAGTGGCAAGCAGGCGATCACACACTATCGGGTATTACAGAGATTTGCGGCACACACCTATCTGCAAGTAAATCTGGAGACCGGCAGAACCCACCAGATCCGGGTGCACATGAGCCATATCCACCATCCCCTGCTGGGTGACCCACTCTATGGTGGACGGCAGAAGATCCCCCCAGGCCTGCCAGATGAAGCGGTCGGGATTCTGCAGCAATTCAAACGCCAGGCTCTGCATGCCGCCCGTTTGGAACTGATCCACCCTGACAGCGGCGAGTTGATGAGCTGGGAAGCGTCGCCACCCTCCGACATGCAGCAGCTGCTGAGGCTTTTGGCACATGACAATTGATCTGATCGAACCGGACTGGCCGGCCCCAACACAGGTCCGGGCCGGGACCACAACTCGCCTCGGAGGAGTCAGTCTGGGTGGCTTTGAGAGTCTGAATCTGGCTCAACATGTAGAGGACGATCCTCATGCCGTGGCTGAAAACCGCAAGCGTCTCTCGCAGAGTCTCGCGCTGCCGGGGGAACCATTCTGGCTGACTCAGATCCATGGTTGTGATATTGCGCTTGGTGAGCGTGACAGCCCAGGATGCCAGGCGGATGGGGTTTACACCCGCCAAAGCGGTGTGGTCTGTGCGGTACTCACCGCAGACTGTCTGCCGCTGTTGCTCACCGATCGCGATGGCCGGGAGGTCTCGGCTGTGCATGCCGGCTGGCGCGGACTCGCTTCGGGGATCATAGAGCAGGCTGTTGCGAGAATGAGTGCGCCGGCGGAATCGATTCTTGCCTGGATGGGACCGGCGATCGGTCCGGCTGCATTTGAGGTGGGTGACGAAGTGCGTGAAGTATTCATAAAGCAGGCGAAAGAGGATGCATTGGCATTCGAGGCGGGACGGCCTGGCCACTGGTGGGCAGATATCTACCAACTGGCCCGCCAGCGATTGAACCGCTCGGGTGTGGGGTTCATCAGTGGGGGAGATTACTGTACAGTGGCCGACCGCGAGCGCTTCTTCTCTTATCGTCGTGATGGCGTGACTGGACGGATGGCCTCACTAATATGGCTTGAAAGGGGTTGATATGAAATGGCAAATGTTGACGCTGGTCGGTGAAGATCAGCCCGGGATTGTCGCGCAGGTGACCGATGCCCTGTTTCGTGGCGGTTATACCTTGGGTGAGGCATCGATGCTTCGTCTGGGTGGTAACTTCACCATCATGATGATGGTGGATGGCGGACAGAGTGAACAGGCTCTGTCCGCCTGCATTGAACCGGTCGCTGAGAAACTGGGATTGAGATTTCATCTGGATCCGATCCATGGTGGGCTGCATCAGCACCGGGTACCCAATTTTCAGGTTCGGGTGAATGGTGCAGACCGGGCTGGTATCGTGGCACAGGTAACCGGTTTGCTGGCTGAAAGCGGCTTCAACATTCTGGAGCTGGATTCCGACGTAGTGGGCAGTCAGGATGAGCCTGTCTATATCATGACCATTCAGGGCTACACCGAGGAGACCATTGAAACGCTGGAGGCGGCGCTCGGAAGGCTCGAGACAGATGAGATCGATGTGCATGTCTCCGCCATCGAGACGCTGATTGGTTGAATCATGGCGATACTCGATATTCTGAAATTGCCTGACCTCAGATTGAAAGAGGTCTCGCAAGAGGTAGAGCATTTTGATGATGAGCTGCTGGCGTTCATCGACGACCTGGAAGAGACCCGTCAGGCGGGTCCCGCTGCGGTCGGTATTGCGGCACCTCAGGTGGGTAGACTGCAGCGGATTGTCATCATCGATTGTTCCACTACCCGCAAACCGGTACCCAATCATGGCAGACTGGTCCTGGTCAATCCGGAGATCACCGAGTGGGATGGCTTCGAGCTGGGACGGGAAGGCTGTCTCTCCGTACCGGATTATACGGGAAATGTGATTCGCGCCGAGCGGATCAAGATGCACGCCTTGACCCCTGCAGGTGAACCCCAGGAGTTTGAGATGGAGGGGTATGAAGCGAGAGCGCTGCAACATGAGGTCGATCACCTGGACGGGATGCTGTTTATCGATCGGCTGGTGAGTCGCAGAACCGACCTGTTTCAACGCAAGGTCTATCAGAAAGGCGGCAAGAAGCGGAAATAGCGCTGGAGAGCGCTCTACCCAGCATACTCCGGCGGAACACGACATGCTGAGTCAGCGGGTTAACAGAATGCGGCGATGACGCCACAATTTTAAGATGATGCTTACCCTACTACTGGTTGCCCTGTTTCTGTTCTGGTTGAATGGCCGTTGCCGGGAAGCCAATGGCGCCGACTGGGGATCATTTTGGTTGAATCGCCTGGATGGCTTGAACCGACTGTTTTGTCATCACTATCATCGCCTTCAATCGGTACCGGTACCCTTGCCCCGGGAGGGTGGGGCAATCCTGGTCTCCAACCATATCTCCGGGCTCGACCCGCTACTGATGATTGCTTCGTGCGACCGGCCGCTGAGATTCCTGATTGCCAGAGAGCAGTACCAGCGATTCGGTATGCAGTGGCTGTTTCGTGCGGTGGGTTGCATTCCTGTAGACCGGGAGAACTCCCCGGAGAAAGCCCTCCGCCAGGCCTTCAAAGCCCTGGCGGAGGGTGAAGTGATTGCCCTCTTTCCCCACGGCAAGATCCACCTCGATAGCGATCCGCCGCGTAAGATAAAGCCTGGTGCAGCGCGTCTGGCTGCAAGAGCAAAACTGCCGTTGATTGCACTGCGTATCAGTGGTGTCGCCGCTGCGGGAGAGGTCATGAGGCCGGTTTTTCTGCGTGGCCGGGCAGTGATCAATCTGCAGGCTGAGATTGATGGCTCAGAGCTCAGCGATGAAGAGCTGAATCAGCTGATCAAGCGCGCGTTGGATGGTGAATAACAGACCCTGGAGACCGGATTAATAAAAATCCTGCCAATGCTGGGTATTGAAGGCTTGGTGTGGTTTCCTAAACCGCAAACAAGTATCATTGCCGCCAATTAATTTTCACTGATTAAGGGATACCGATGAAAGTAACCGTATTTGGATCGGGCTACGTGGGTTTGGTCACAGGTGCCTGCCTGGCTGAGGTGGGGAATGATGTTGTCTGCATGGATGTGGATAGTAACAAAATCGACATGCTGAATCGGGGAGAGATCCCGATCTACGAACCCGGTCTTGAAGCAATGGTTGAGCGGAATGCTCAGGCTGGCCGACTCAGTTTTACCACCGATGTTGCGAAAGCGGTGGATCACGGTCTGTTTCAGTTCATTGCCGTCGGTACCCCGCCGGATGAGGATGGTTCAGCCGATCTTCAGTATGTGCTTGCCGTTGCCGAGTCGATTGCCGAACATATGGATGACTACAGGGTGGTGGTGGATAAATCCACCGTGCCGGTAGGTACCGCAGATAAAGTACGGGAGCGCATCGAGTCGACCATGCAGGCAAAAGGCAAGCAGGTTGAGTTCGATGTGGTATCGAATCCGGAATTCCTCAAAGAGGGGGCAGCGCTGGACGATTTCATGAAGCCGGACCGGATCATCATCGGTACGGACAATCCGCGTACCACCGAGCTGCTGCGGGCCCTCTATCTGCCGTTCAATCGGAATCATGACCGACTGATCGCGATGGACATCCGCTCCGCAGAGTTAACCAAATACGCCGCCAATGCGATCCTTGCCACCAAAATCAGTTTCATGAATGAGCTGTCAAACTTGGCGGAAAGGCTGGGTGCCGATATCGAGCAGGTTCGCCACGGCATTGGAGCGGATACCCGGATCGGTTACGCCTTCATCTATCCTGGCTGCGGTTATGGTGGTTCCTGTTTCCCCAAGGATGTCAGTGCGCTTGAGCGTACCGCCAAACAGGTTGGTTACGATGCGCAGCTGCTGACGGCGGTCGAGGCGGTCAACTATCGTCAGAAACGGGTGCTGTTCGAGAAGATCATGCGCCACTATTCCGGTGATGTGAAAGGCAAGACTTTCGCTCTCTGGGGGCTCTCCTTCAAGCCCAATACGGACGATATGCGTGAAGCTTCCAGTCGGGTGCTTATGGAGTCGCTGTGGGAAGCGGGTGCAACCGTACGGGTGTTCGACCCGGAAGCGATGGAGGAGTGTCGTCGAATTTACGGTGAGCGTGACGATCTGGTCTATTGCGACAACCAGGAGGGCACCCTGGAGAGTGCGGACGCACTGATCGTGGTCACCGAATGGCAGGTGTTCAGAAGTCCGGACTTCGAGCAGATCAAGCAGGCGCTGTCGGCGCCGGTCGTGTTTGACGGCCGCAATATCTACGATCCTGCCCGTATGAAGGAGTCAGGATTCAGCTACTACGCCATAGGGCGCGGTGATTGATTGAAATCCATCGGGTCGGCGCCTCCTGTGTGGGGCGCCGATCGATATTACACCACCTCTGATCTCCACATAGCCCGCTCAGAGACGATTCAATCGGCCCTCTGCTGCAGAAACCACGACTTTCCCTTCCTTCTACGGGTAGCTCGCATTATCCGCTCTAACTGATACTCAAGCCGGTCGGAGAATGGAACCCTGAGAAATTTCCGTAGTCATATGTTGCAGTGCACAAATTTATTCGTTTTACGCTGGATTGTTGCTGATAGTTTTTGGAATGGTGTATCAAATGGTTAACTTATTGAAATTTAATGAGTCATTCCGAGAGGTAGTGGACCTGGACGCCACCCGCCGGATCGCTATACGGTTGATTAAACCCAATGATAAGGCGTTACTGCAGCAGGGTTTTGATTCACTTTCTGATGAATCCCGCCAACGTCGCTTCATGGCAGAGAAGCGATCTCTTTCGCAACAGGAGCTGGCCTACTTCACAGAAGTGGATCAGATGGACCACTTTGCCCTGGGCATGGTACGGCTCGATGAGTCTGGAAATGAGACGGAAGGGGTAGCCATTGGCCGCTTCATTCGTCTGGCAGGTGATGCGGAAACCGCGGAAGTCGGTCTGACCGTGGCAGACGCCATGCAGGGGCATGGATTGGGACAGTTGTTGCTGGTGCGGTTGGTCTCAGCAGCACTCGAACGGGGAATCAAACGTTTCCGATTCGAGTGTCTTGCCTATAACCAGGAGATGAAACAGCTGGTTTTGAAGGTGTGTAAAGAGGCCGTCTTTCGCTACGATGAGGGTATCATGGTCGCCGAAGCCACCCTGCCGGCATCGCCATGGGTACCCCTGGTTTACAATCCGCTGGAGTTCATGGACGGGCTGTTGCGACAGATGCAGGGTCTGTTCTCAGGTGCTTTCAAATATCAGGCGGGTGTGGGCCTGGATCTGATACGGCAGGGTTTGGATGCGCCGTTCAGGATTAGGCAGTAATCCGGCAACAAAGCATTTGCCCGGCGGGCTTCCGTCGGGCGCTTGAATGCGGGCAATGGTAAGCAGACCGCTTCCTCGGCGTCTGGCTCGTTAGGTTTGAAAGCGGACGGTTTGCTGATCGGATCAAGATTGCATAACTGCCTTCGGTTTTTCCGAAAGTCAATATTTCACCTCTCTATCGGCTTTGTTACTATCCCGGCCTCGCTCCATTTCAGCCAGGATGTTAGATGTCAATTTCACAGCGTATTGCAAATGAACTGAGTATACGAATCAACCAGGTCGATGCGGTGGTCGGCTTGCTCGACGAAGGGGCAACTGTCCCTTTCATCGCACGCTATCGCAAAGAGGTGACCGGTGGCCTGGATGATACTCAGCTTCGCCATCTAGTGGAGCGTCTGGGTTATCTGAATGAACTGGAAGAGCGACGTGAAGCGGTACTGAAATCGGTTCAGGAGCAGGGCAAGCTGACCGATCAGTTGAAAGCCTCCCTGCTGGCAGCAGATACCAAAACCCGATTGGAAGATCTCTATCTTCCCTACAAGCCAAAACGGCGCACCAAAGCGCAGATCGCCCGTGAGGCGGGTCTGGGGCCATTGGCCGAAGCGTTGTTGAATGATCCTGGTTTGCATCCCCAACAGGAAGCGCAGGCCTACCTGAATGAAGAGAAAGGCGTGGCGGATAGCGATGCGGCATTGGATGGGGCCAAGCAGATACTTATGGAACAGTTTGCCGAAGATGCGGAACTGGTCGGCCGGCTGCGGGAGCATCTCTGGGGGTCTGCTGAGCTCACTTCTAAACTGGTTGAGGGCAAGGAGCAGGAGGGCGCCAAGTTCTCCGACTACTTCGACTACGCCGAAACGATCAATAAAATTCCGTCACATCGAGCATTGGCCCTGTTCCGGGGGCGCCAGGAGGGGATTCTCAGTCTGCAACTGGTATTGCCCGAAGATGAGGGATTGAAAGCGGCAGAGATGGGTATGGCGGAACGGATGATTGCCCGCCAGATGGGGGTCCATGACGAGGGGCGGCCTGCCGATGATTGGCTGCAAGGGGTGGTGCGTTGGGCCTGGCGGATCAAGATCTTTAGCCACCTGGATAGCAATTTGAAAACCCGCCTGCGAGAGGCGGCAGAAGAGGAGGCGATCAAGGTCTTCGCCCGCAACCTGCATGATCTGTTACTCGCTTCGCCCGCGGGTCCCCGTGCCACCATTGGTTTGGATCCCGGCTTGAGAACCGGTGTCAAAGTAGCGGTGATCGACAGCACCGGAAAGGTGGTGGAGACTGCAACCATCTATCCCCATGTGCCGAAGAACCGCTGGCAGGAGTCGTTGAAAACACTGGCGGATCTGGCGGCAAAATTCAAAGTGGAGCTGGTCAGTATCGGTAACGGAACCGCCTCCCGTGAGACCGAGCGCCTGGTTGCGGATCTGATCAAGCAGCATCCGCAATTGCGATTGACTAAAGTAATGGTCAGTGAGGCAGGGGCATCCGTCTATTCGGCCTCCGAATTTGCTGCCCAGGAGTTCCCGGAGATGGATGTCTCGTTACGCGGTGCGGTCTCAATCGCCCGGCGTCTTCAAGATCCTTTGGCAGAGCTGGTGAAGATCGAACCCAAGTCGATTGGTGTGGGGCAGTATCAGCATGATGTCTCCCAGTCCAGACTGGCCCGCCAACTGGACGCAGTGGTTGAGGATTGCGTGAACGCGGTCGGGGTGGATATCAACACCGCTTCAGCACCATTATTGAATCGGGTGGCGGGTCTCTCCACCCTGATGGCGGACAATGTGGTGAAGTTTCGCGATCAATATGGTGCATTCGCCGATCGCAAAGCGATTCTCAAAGTACCCCGTATCGGAGAGAAAGCCTTTGAGCAGTGTGCCGGTTTTCTGCGCATCATGAACGGAACCAATCCCCTCGATGCTTCTGCCGTGCATCCGGAAGCCTATCCGGTGGTGCAGCGCATTCTGGCCAAGACCGGGCGGGAGATGTCGGCTCTGATTGGTGATTCTCCCTTCCTGAAAAAACTCTCCGCCAAGGATTTTACCGATGAGACATTCGGTCAACCGACGGTGGAGGATATCATCCGCGAACTGGAGAAACCGGGCAGGGATCCAAGGCCCGAATTCAAAACCGCGACCTTTAAAGAGGGTGTGGAAAATCTGCAGGATCTCAAAAGCGGCATGATTCTCGAAGGGGTGGTGACCAATGTCACCAACTTCGGCGCCTTTGTCGATATAGGGGTTCACCAGGATGGCCTGGTGCATATCTCCGCGCTCTCCGACAAGTTTGTCAAAGATACCCGTGAAGTTGTCAAGGCGGGGGATCTGGTGAAAGTCAAAGTCATGGATGTGGATATCCCGCGTAAACGAATTGCGCTCTCCATGCGCTTGACCGATGAAGCCGATGCATCACGCGGTGAGCACAGTAAAAACAACCGAAGCGAGAAGCGTCAGCACAATACCCCAAGCGCTAAGAAGAGACCGTCACAGGCGCCAAAAGGTGCGATGGCCGCAGCTTTCGCCAAACTGGGTAAGGTTTGAAAAGGATTCTTACTGCTGAACTACAGGTGCTCAACCGATATCACTGAAAAGCAGATTCAATGCAAGGGCAATAAACACCAGACCTGCAATCCGATTGAGGTAGTGCTGTGCTTTTACTGATTGTCTGAGCCAGGTGCCCAGGCTGCCGGCAAGAAAGGCGATTACACCGAACGTCACCAGAGTGACCAGA
>JAHRHW010000497.1 GCA_019100305.1 Candidatus Thiodiazotropha taylori
TGTTAGTTCACAAAGTCACTTATCCCAACAAGATTGAAAAAGTGAAAATGGGGAGGGGATCTATGCAGTTTCACTGCGACAGATTGGAAATCAGCGGCTCCTAAAAGGTCACTACCTAATCCGCAGTATGCGTTCTGCAGGTACCTTGAGCAGAGCGTGTGCGCTATGAATCGGCTGTATACAACCCTGCACATCTATTCAATACGCCTGATTGCCTCGTCCTACTAGTAATCTCTCTTTAGACTTTTGGAAATCAACTGATTACGCCGCTTGCTCAACCCGGTTCCTGCCCTGACCCTTGGCACGATAGAGTGCCTCATCAACCCGTTGAATCAGCTGATCCGAGAGTTCATTCATGTCACACTGGGCAATACCGATAGAGACCGTTACATTGCCATAGTTTTCTCCATTGACCCGGTCTTTCAGTTCAATAGAGGAGATAGATTGTCGAATCTGTTCCGCAATGATATCCGCGTCACTCAGGCACGTCTGCGGTAGAATCACAGCGAACTCCTCACCACCAAATCGGGTCGCTATTCCCTTCTCTTTCAGACAGTGTTTGAGTGTTGTGGACAAGAAACGAAGCACTTTATCCCCTACCAGGTGGCCATAGGTGTCATTGAAGAGTTTGAAATGGTCGATATCGATCAACATGATCGATAACGGTATTTTCTGTTCCTGAGCTAAAGCCATATGATGTTCGATCTCTGCATCGAATGCTCTTCGGTTGGATAGACCGGTCAATGGATCCGTCAGTGACTCTTCTTTGAGTTGTTGTAACTCTTTGCGCAGTGACTCCACTTCAGACAGAACGCTGGAAACCTGGGCTTCCATCTTTTGCTGCGACTGCTCCATGGTGCGGGTATCGTCAATCACCTTTTGGACTTCAATCGACATTGCCTCAGGGGAGATCGGACTGTTCAGAATTGTTGAAAAGCTACTGAGCTTGTTGACATAACTGGAAAGATTACTGCCGGAGCTTTCAAATTCACTCTGAATATTGACAATGATGTTCTGCAGTTCCTGCCGTATATTCTCCAATGCTGCATCATCCTGAATGAAGAACTCCTGATAGGCTTGCCAAAGCGATTCGGTTGAAAGTTCCGATTCTCCTTCCAACAAAGCATTGATTGCGGCTTTCAACTTCAGGTTTCTGCCCGTGACATAATCATATCCAATTCGAAAATTAAGGGGTGAGGGGGGGACGGTTTGTTTGGAGAGGAAGGCAATCACCAAACGTAAATATTCCGATGCCTTGGCATAGTCATCTTCTATATAGGGAATTGTATTCATTGTTGTCTACACCTTGATATGACTGAGAACCTCCTTATTAACTCTTGCAATCGATCCCAGTTATTGCAGTTATAATCGACGTTATATTGATAGCGGATGATAGGCAATTTTCTTGATACCTAGTGTGTGGTAGTAGACGAAATCTAACGTCAAGCGGGTAAGCCTATGACTCCACATTGATGAGCAAGAGTGTCCCAATTTAAAAATCAGACTGAAGTGATGGCTAATGGGCATTCCCATGCCAGATCATCGATGCAGAGCGGTTTGATGTGTAGGTGATACGATCAAGGTACCCATCAATAGATGGGAAGTTTCCAGACAGCAAAGCACAAGAAACAGTGGGTGATTACGCCCGTGATGTCGAGTTGAATGCACTTGTCATTCTGGGTTTCCCTGAAAAGCTGTATCAGGTTAACCCAACTAAGTCTTTGGACAAGATGGTGGGTCGTGCAGGAATCGAACCTGCGACCACCTGATTAAAAGTCAGATGCTCTACCGACTGAGCTAACGACCCGAAATTTGGAACGCGCAATACTACCCTAGAATCCGCTCCGAGTGAAGCCCCATTTCAAAACAATTTCAGCTTTATTGCTGTGTGCCCTACTCCATCAGATCCACAGCCTCTCCGCGGGCCCGCATATCAGCAGCCCTGGCTTGCACATAGCGTTGGAAATTGGCCTGCTTTAGATAGCTGCCACTCAAGACATAATCCAGTATTGCATGGGTATGAAAAGACCTCAGATAGGCCTCCGATCGGAAGATCTCTACACCCTTTGAATCGAACAGCACCATACTCGGGGTATATTGAATCCCCAGCTGCTCTGCCCATTTGGTGGATTCCACTGTTTTCCCTCCAGGTGTCATCAGCCGTTCGGAAGACCAGACATCCACCACAGCCACATCAAACTCCTGCAGGGTTTTGCTCAACTCCGGTCTTTTCAGGATATCCTGGTGGAGTTCGTCGCA
>JAHRHW010000498.1 GCA_019100305.1 Candidatus Thiodiazotropha taylori
CCTCTGTTGCACGGCTAAGCTGGTGCGACAGATGCCCGGACGGATCATAGGCAAGACCGTGGATATGGATGGCAAGCCGGGCTACGCCTTGACCCTGCAGGCGCGTGAGCAGCATATCCGCCGCTCGAAAGCGACTTCGAACATCTGTACCAATCAGGGCCTGATGGTCACGGCTGCCACCATCCATATGTCCATCATGGGGGCAGAAGGCTTGCAGCGGGTCGCCGCAACTTCCCATGCCAATACTCAGAAACTCTCTCAGGCGCTCTCCAGTCTGCCTGGTGTGGAGCCGCTCTTCAGTGGCGCGGTTTTCCATGAGCAGGTAATGAAACTGCCGCTCGAAACTGCGACGGCGCTGGGCATGCTGGCATCCGATAACGTGCTCGGTGGATTCGATCTGCAGGATGACTACCCGGAACTGGGTGATGCGGTATTGGTCTGTGCGACAGAATTGCGCAGTGATGATGATATTGAAAACTATCGGGGTAAGCTGGAGCGGGTGATTCAGTCACAACTCCAGACGTCTTCTCAGTAGTAACCGGATTGGTGAGTTATGATTTACGATCATTCGCGAAAAGGTAGACGAGCCACTGCACAGGCTCCATTGGAAAAACCTGAACTGACAGGGATACCTGCTGAGATGGTGCGTACCAGTCGGCCCAATCTGCCAGAGATTTCCGAGATGCAGGCGGTCAGACACTTTACCCGTCTGTCGCAGAAGAATTTCTCAATCGATACGCACTTCTATCCATTGGGTTCCTGCACCATGAAGTATAACCCCAGGGCGTGCAATACCCTGGCGAGTCTGCCAGGGCTGCTCTCCCGTCATCCGCTGGCGCCGGATACTCACAGCCAGGGTTTCATGGCCTGTCTCCATGACCTGCAGGAGATCCTGAAAAACGTTACCGGTATGCATGCGGTCTCGCTCTCCCCAGCGGCCGGTGCCCAAGGCGAGTTTGCCGGCGTGGCGATGATTCGCGCCTATCACGATGCCCGGGGGGATGATCAGCGTAGCGAGATTCTGGTGCCGGATGCGGCTCATGGCACCAACCCCGCGTCTGCGGTGATGTGCGGCTACAAAACCCGGGAGATTCCCACCGGAGCGGATGGGGATATCGATGTGGATGCGCTGAGGGATGCATTGGGCCCGCAAACAGCGGGTATCATGCTAACCAACCCCTCCACGGTGGGTGTCTTCGAACGACGCATCAAAGAGATTGCCAGCATGGTGCATGAGGCCGGTGGGCTGCTCTACTATGATGGCGCCAACCTGAATGCGATTCTCGGTAAGGTCCGCCCGGGCGACATGGGGTTTGATGTAATTCACATGAATCTGCATAAGACCTTTTCAACACCTCATGGTGGCGGTGGCCCGGGAGCGGGTCCGGTGGGTGTCAGTGAGCGCCTGGAGCCCTATCTGCCTGTACCCATGGTTGACTATGATGGTCAGGACTACCGCTGGCTGACCGAAAAGGATCGACCGAATACCATTGGCCGGCTCTCCGCCTTTGCCGGTAATGCGGGTGTGCTGCTGCGTGCCTATGTCTACGCCCGTCTGTTGGGTCGTGAAGGTATGCATCGGGTGTCCGAGTTCTCCACACTGAATGCCAACTATCTGCTGAAGCGCTTGATGGAGGCCGGTTTCGATGCCGCCTATCCGGAGCGACGGGCCAGTCATGAATTTATTCTGACCCTGAAGAAGCAGGCCAGGGATCTGGATGTGAATACCATGGATTTCGCTAAACGCATGCTCGATTATGGTGTGCATGCCCCCACCACCTACTTCCCGCTGCTGGTGCCGGAGTGTTTGCTGATAGAGCCAACCGAGTCCGAGGCCAAAGAGGAGCTGGATCAGTTTGTCGAGATCATGCGTACCATCAAGCAGGAGGCTGAGAATCAGCCCGACCTGGTGAAACAGGCACCCCATACCATGCCGGTCAAACGTCTGGATGATGTGCGTGCGGCTAGGGAGCTGGATCTGGCCTATAAAGCTGAGGATTGATTGTGCAGGATTATGCCACTGAGAATCGACGCAAATTAACGTGAACCTGTCACCCGTGTCATCTGTGGCGTTGCTCTCGCCACGATGACATTGGAATGGCACCTTCAGCCTTGGATCGCTGTACAATAGCAATCTTTGTAACAGTTTAAAGGACAAGAGGCAGTTATGTCGGCTCTGATCTGCGGCTCATTCGCATTCGATACCATCATGGTCTTTCATGACCATTTTGTGAGC
>JAHRHW010000499.1 GCA_019100305.1 Candidatus Thiodiazotropha taylori
GGTGACTCCAGCGATTCGCCGACCCACAGCAGTAGGTCCGCCTCGCTCATTGCCCGGGCATCCGACGGCTTAAGCGTCATGGTGTGAGGCGACTGATTACCTTTCAGCAACAGGTAGGGTTCGCCGACGCCACTCATCAGTCCTGAAACCAGGGAGTGTACCGGTAAAATGCTGACCACAACCTTGAGCCCGGCGAAACTGGAACTGCTGAACAGCAGGGTTGTGACGAAGAGTAGTAGGGTGACAGACGGATTACTTCTGTAGGTCATGGTGCTTGATAATTACAAAGTTTTATTTATGCTGTAATGTTATATTGTAACATAATGCCCGAGCGTGATCGAAAATCCAACTGAATAAGTTTTTAGGCTTTTCAAGAGAGTTGTTCGGTGTTTTTCATGGCAGACAGTTCTGATCCTGAATCCACTGTTCGGGATATGGCATGATTATCTTTAACCTGCTCATACTCCGGAGGGGTTAGACAATCGGTTTGCCGCAGATAGTAGAGAGTGAGTGAAACCAACCGGTAGCAAAAATGCTGTATCTCTATTGTTCTACCGCCTATGATTAATGCGGCAGAAGGATTGGATTTCTGCTCGCACAATCATCAGATCCTTTTGACTTGGAAGTAGCGCTGTATTAGACTTCCACCGAAATTGAGTTGGTTAATTAACTTGTTGATTTTATAACAACATTAATCAACAGTAAGACGGAAAACTCTTACCTAGCGGGCCGGCCCTGATGCGCCGGCTTTTTTTGTTTCAAGTGGCCTCTCGTATGGGCCACCACTGATGAGGATGTACAACAATGCCTGTTATCTCTCTTCCCGATGGTTCCCAACGTAATTTTGATGATCCGGTGACGGTCCATGATGTCGCAGCCGATATCGGTCCGGGTCTGGCCAAAGCGGCCATGGCCGGCCGGGTCAACGGTGAACTGGTCGATACCTCCTTTCTGATCGAGAAGGACAGTGAACTTGCCATTGTCACCAGTCGTGATGATGATGCTCTGCCTCTGTTGCGCCACGATGCCGCCCATGTCATGGCGCAAGCGGTGCAGGAACTCTATCCCGGTACCCAGGTGACCATCGGTCCTGCCATTGAAGACGGATTCTATTATGACTTCGCCCGGGACGAGCCGTTTACTCCGGAAGATCTGAAAAAGATCGAACAGCGGATGCAGGAGATCGTCAAACGCAATCTGCCGATTACCCGGGAAGTCTGGGATCGGGAAGAGGCGATCAAGACCTTCGACTCGATCGGTGAGACCTATAAGGTCGAAATCATCAAAGAGTTCATTCCTGAGGGTGAAGAGGTTTCCGTCTATCGCCAGGGTGACTGGTTCGATGTCTGTCGAGGTCCCCACCTGCCCGGCACCAGCATGTTGGGTAAAGGCTTCAAGTTGATGAAAGTGGCCGGCGCCTACTGGCGGGGCGACTCCAACAACGAGATGCTGCAGCGTATCTATGGCACCGCCTGGCGGGACAAGAAGGAGCTGAAGGCCTATCTGCACCGACTGGAAGAGGCCGAAAAACGGGATCACCGCAAAATCGGCAAGACCCAGGATCTGTTCCATACCCAGGAAGAGTCTCCTGGTATGGCCTTCTGGCACGACAAGGGCTGGCGCATCTACCTTACGGTCCAGCAATATATCCGGGATAAGCTGAAAGATAGTGGTTACCAGGAGGTGCATACGCCGCAGGTGATTGATCGCAGCCTGTGGGAGAAATCGGGGCATTGGGATAAATTCCGTGACGACATTTTTGTTACCGAAACCGATGACCGGGTCTATGCCATCAAGCCGATGAACTGCCCGGCGCATATTCAGATCTACAACCATGGGCTGAAGAGTTACCGGGATCTGCCGCTGCGCCTGGCGGAATTTGGTTCCTGCCATCGAAACGAGCCCTCCGGCACCCTGCATGGTCTGATGCGGGTGAGAAACTTCGTGCAGGATGATGCGCATATTTTCTGTACCGAAGATCAGATTCTCTCCGAGGTGATCGCTTTTAACACCTTGCTGCTCGAAGTCTACAAGGATTTCGGCTTCGATGAAGTGATGGTGAAGCTCTCCACCCGACCGGAAAAGCGGGTTGGTTCGGATGAGGTCTGGGACAAAGCGGAAAAAGCCCTGGAGGATGCCCTCAATCAGCAGGGGCTCGATTGGGAACTGCAGCCGGGGGAGGGCGCCTTCTATGGACCGAAGATCGAATTCTCCCTGCGGGACTGT
>JAHRHW010000072.1 GCA_019100305.1 Candidatus Thiodiazotropha taylori
AAAAGTGCGATTTTTAGGGCTGACCAAAGGGGAGAGTGAGACTTCTCCCCTTTGGTAACCCCAAAAGCTGGGGTGTAACCATTCAGATGACCCCAGAATACGGGGCAACTGAATGGTTACTCGGGTTTTTCAGTTTATATAAATCAAGGGTCGGGAGGTTCACTCCCGAGCCTGTTCTTCAAAGCAAACTTGAGAGGCTAAGATGTCACGAGTCTTTAATTTCAGCGCCGGACCGGCGATGTTGCCGGAAGCGGTTCTACAGCAGGCACAGGAAGAGATGCTGGATTGGCATGGCGCTGGTATGTCGGTGATGGAGATGAGTCACCGGGGTAAGGAGTTCATGTCGATCGCTGAACAAGCCGAGGCGGATCTGCGCAGTCTGTTGAACGTGCCGGACAACTACAAAGTGCTGTTCCTGCATGGCGGCGCCTCCAGTCAGTTTGCAATGATTCCGATGAATCTGGCCAGCGGAAAGCGCAAAGTGGATTACATCAACACTGGCTCCTGGTCAAAAAAGGCGATTGCTGAGGCGAAGCGCTTTGCTGATGTGAATATCGCTGCCAGCACGGAAGCTTCCAAGTTCACGACCACCCCTGCACAGTCCGAACTGCATCTCAGCGGTGATGCGGCCTATGTGCACTACACACCCAATGAGACCATCCAGGGAGTTGAGTTTCCCTACACACCGGAGACCGGCGGTGTACCGCTGATCGCCGATTTTTCCTCAACCATTCTTTCCAGACCGATCGATGTTTCCAACTACGGGATCATCTATGCGGGTGCGCAGAAGAATATCGGTCCGGCCGGTTTGACTCTGGTCGTCATTCGTGAGGATCTGATTGGCCAGGCTGCGGAAGAGACGCCGGTGATGTTTCAATACGCCACCCACAATGACAGTGGCTCGATGTACAACACACCACCTACCTATGGCTGGTATCTGGCCGGACTGGTCTTCAAATGGCTGCAGGATCGAGGTGGCCTGGAAGCCATGGCGGAAGTGAATCAGCGTAAATCGGCGGCGCTCTACAGTGCCATTGATAACTCGGACTTCTACGCCAACCCGGTGACACCGGAGAGCCGCTCCTGGATGAATGTACCATTCACGCTGGCGAATGCCGATCTGGACGGCAAGTTTCTTGAAGGCGCCAGTGCCGAGGGACTCAAGACCCTGAAAGGGCACCGCTCTGTCGGTGGTATGCGGGCCAGCATCTATAACGCAATGCCCGAAAAGGGTGTACAGGCATTGATTGACTATATGGCTGAATTTGAACGGGTAAACGGTTAAACCATCCGTATACATCATATGTATGCGAGCATTATCCCTTACCCGTAAGCCCAGCGATCAGTTGAGCTGAGCGGATCAGAAACAAGAGAGACAGTATGTATAAAATCTTGACCCTGAATAATATATCTGTGGCCGGTTTGGATCGTCTGCCACGGGACACTTATGAAGTTGCCTCTGAAGTCAGCCATCCGGATGCGATACTGCTACGCTCCTACAAGATGCATGACATGGAGATTCCATCCACAGTGCAGGCCGTTGGGCGTGCCGGTGCAGGTGTCAACAACATTCCAGTGGCTGACATGACGAGTAAGGGTATTCCGGTCTTCAATGCGCCGGGTGCCAATGCCAATGCGGTAAAGGAGCTGGTATTGGCCGGTGCCCTGCTGGCGGCGAGGAATCTGGGACAAGCGTGGCGTTTCGCCACCGATCTCGATGGCAGCGACCCAGAGGTTTCGAAACAGGTGGAGTCGGGTAAAAAGGATTTTGTCGGCTTTGAGCTGCCAGGCCGTACCATGGGCGTCATCGGTTTGGGCGCGATCGGTGTCAAAGTGGCCAACGCCTGCCGTGCATTGGGTATGAATGTGATTGGCTACGACCCAACCATCACCGTACAAAGTGCCTGGAAACTGGCCTCAGAGGTGGAACAGGCACTCAGCGTCGATGATCTGCTGTCCAAATCTGACTTTGTAACCTTTCATGTGCCCCTCACCGATGCCACAGCCGACATGATCAATGCGGATCGGCTTAAACTGATGAAGCCGGGATCGGTTCTGCTCAATTTCGCCCGCAACGGCATCATCAATGACCAGGCGGCGGTTGAGGCCCTGGATAGCGGTCATCTCTATGCCTATGTTTGTGACTTCCCAAACAATCTGCTCAAGGGTCACCCCAGGGTGATCACGCTGCCCCACTTAGGGGCATCGACCAAGGAAGCGGAAGACAACTGTGCGATTATGGTGGCAGACCAGGTCAAGGACTATCTTGAAAATGGCAATATCACCAACTCGGTCAATTTTCCAAGCATCAATCTGCCAAGAAACGGTGGTCATCGGATCGCGGTCGTGAACAATAATGTTCCCAACATGGTAGGCCAGATCTCCACCGACCTGGCCAATGAGGGACTGAACATTCTCGATATGTTGAACAAGTCCCGGGATGATGTGGCGGTGACCCTGCTCGATGTGGATCAGAAACCGAGTGAGCAACTGATTGAAACCCTCTCTACCATCGAAGGTGTCCTGTCTGTCCGCTCCTTGAACGGCAGCGCCAACTGACCACAGGGTTTTTGCATGAACGATGATGCCAAGCTGAAGAGCATACGCCAGCGAATCGATGAGATCGATTCACAGCTGCAAGCACTGATCAACGAACGTGCTGAGGCGGCACAGGAAGTGGCACGCATCAAGTTGAGCGCCAATCCTGAGGCGGAGTTCTATCGGCCTGAACGGGAAGCTGAGGTACTACGTAAGGTCAAGGAACGAAATCAGGGTCCTTTGGAGAGTGAAGAGGTTGCACGTCTGTTTCGGGAGATCATGTCCGCCTGCCTGGCACTGGAAAAGCCTCTGAATGTGGCATTTCTTGGGCCTGACGGAACCTTTACCCAGGCTGCTGCCTTGAAACAGTTTGGTCATTCAGTTAGAACCCATTCGCTGAATTCGATCGGGGATATCTTTCGTGATGTCGAAGCAGGAGCGTGTCAATACGGCGTTGTACCGGTGGAGAACTCCACGGAAGGTGTGATCAGTCATACCCTCGACAGCTTTCTGAATTCACCATTGCTGATTTGCGGCGAGGTAACCTTGCGAATCAATCATCAGCTGCTGAGTAAAGAAGAGGAGCTTGCTTCTGTACACAAGGTCTACTCTCATGCCCAGTCATTGGCCCAGTGTCGAGGCTGGCTCGACCGTCACCTGCCAAACGCTGAACGTATCGCGGTAAACAGTAATGCGGAAGCCACCGGGCTGGCCTCACAGCAGCCCGGCAGTGCGGCGATTGCCGGGGATGCGGCTGGGGAGATCTATCAATTAAATCAGTTGGCAAGCAACATCGAGGATCAACCAGGTAATACCACAAGGTTCCTGGTTATCGGTAAACAGGATGTGGCTGCCAGCGGCAGGGATAAGACGACCATCCTGTTCTCTACTCACAATAAGGCGGGTGGTCTGCATGAGATGTTAAGTCCGTTTGCGGAACATGGCATCAGCATGACCCGCATCGAATCGAGACCCTCCAGAAGAGGGCGCTGGGATTATGTCTTCTTCATCGATGTCGAGGGCCACAAGAACGATCACAATCTCTCCCAGGCACTGAAAAAAATAGAGCAGTCTGCAACACAGTTCAGAGTGTTGGGCTCCTATCCAAAAGCGGTTCTTTAACACCGCCGATAGCATAAATTTGAATAACGGCCGATGAAGCGTTCAAACCTTCCTTTCCTATCACATGCTGCCGATGGTGTTCGTGCACTGACGCCCTACGTACCCGGCAAGCCGATCGCTGAACTGGAGCGTGAGCTCGGCATCAGCCATTCGATCAAGCTGGCGTCCAATGAAAACCCGCTTGGTGTCAGCCCCAGGGTCATCCAGGCTTTGACGGAGGCGATGGGTGAGATCTCCCGTTATCCGGACGGTAGCGGGTTTGAGTTACATCAGCGATTGGCCGAGAAACACCAGTGTGACGCTTCACACATTACCCTTGGCAACGGTTCTAATGACGTACTGGATATGGTGGCCAGGGTTTTTCTGGCTCCCGGTAAAGAGTCACTGTTCTCCCAGTATGCCTTTGCGGTCTATCCAATCAGCAGCCAGGCCGCTGGGGCCACCCTGGTATCGGTGCCGGCCAAAGATTATGGTCACGATCTGAACGCCATGTTGCAGCGCTTGAGTGACAAGACGGCGGTTGTCTGGATTGCCAATCCCAACAACCCGACCGGCACTTGGCTGGCAGAGAGTGCGCTCTACGGTTTTCTGCAACAGATTCCCGATAGCACCGTTGTTGTCATCGATGAGGCCTATCTCGAATATGTTCAGGCCACCGAATATCCCGATGCATCCCAATGGCTGGATGAGTTTGCCAATCTGGTCGTGACCCGTACCTTTTCCAAGGCCTATGGTCTGGCGTCGCTGAGGATCGGTTACGCCCTGTCGCATCCGGATATCGCAGATCTGCTGAATCGGGTTCGGCAACCTTTCAATGTTAACAGTATGGCGCAGGTCGCTGCGCTGGCAGCACTTGAGGATGATGACTTTATTCATCAGAGCGTGAGATTGAATGACGCGGGGATGAAACAGCTTTGCCAGGGATTTGAAGCACTGTCGTTGGGCTACATTCCTTCAGTCGGTAACTTCATCACTCTTGATCTTGGCAGCGAAGCGGCTGCGGTTGATAAGGCATTGTTGAAGCTGGGTTGCATTACCCGTCCACTGGCCGGTTATGGTATGCCCAACCACTTGCGAATCTCCATCGGACTGGAAGAGGAGAATCAACGGCTCCTCTCAGCATTGAAAGAGGTGCTTCAAAGATGATCGAAAAGCTGGCAATCATCGGAGTGGGCCTGATTGGCGGTTCGGTTGCCATGGCCCTCAGGGAGGAGGGTAAGGTAAAGGAAGTGGTTGGTTGTGGCAGAGGCAAGGCGAATCTGCAGAAAGCCCAGCAGCTGGGAGTGATCGATCACTATACCCATGATGTGGTACAGGCGGTTCAGGGTGCGGACATGGTGCTGCTTGCCGTACCTCTGGGTGCCATTCGGGATACTCTTGAAAAGATGAAAGGGCAGCTTGCAGAGCATGCTGTAGTTACTGATGCCGGCAGTGTCAAAGGCAGCGTGGTGCGGGATGCCGAAGCCGTGTTTCAGGGTGTGCCGGACTTTTTGGTGCCTGCGCATCCGATTGCAGGCACAGAGCGCAGTGGTGTCGACGCGGCATTTGCAGAACTCTATCGAAACCGCCGGGTGATTCTGACCCCACTTGCCGAGACCCGCCCCGATGCACTTCAGCGAGTTGAAAAGATGTGGCGGGATTGTGGAGCAGAGGTTTCCAGCATGAGCGTGGAACACCATGATGAGGTGTTGGCGGCGACCAGCCACCTGCCTCATATGCTGGCCTACTCTCTGGTAGATAGCCTTTCCCGGATGAAAGAGAATGACGAGATCTTCCGCTTTGCTGCCGGAGGATTCCGGGATTTTACCCGGATTGCTTCGAGTAACCCAGTGATGTGGCGGGATATCTGTATTGCCAATCAACAGGCGCTGGGCGGTATGTTGACCCGTTTTGCAGATGAACTGCACGACCTGGCTGCATTACTGGAGCAGGGTGATGCGGAAGGTTTGCTGAATCTTTTCGAGTCGGCCAAGCAGGCCCGGGATCGCTACGTGGATGGTGTCAAACACCCGGAGTGAAAAGCATCCTCTGTTTCCGTTTTTAGCCAACAATTATGAGTACAATCGAGTTGCAAACAACAAAACGACACTATCAGGTGAATCCTGGCGGAGTATTGAACGGCACCATTCGGGTACCGGGTGACAAGTCCATATCCCATCGTTCGATCATGCTTGGTTCACTGGCTGAGGGTGAGACCCTGGTCAATGGATTTCTTGAAGGGGAAGACAGTCTCGCCACACTCAACGCATTTCGCGCTATGGGTGTTCAGATCGAAGGGCCTGACGCGGGCAGGGTGAAGATCAAAGGGGTTGGGATGAATGGCCTGACAACACCCGATGCGCCATTGGATCTCGGTAATTCCGGGACCTCAATGCGACTGCTCAGCGGCCTGTTGGCCGGCACAGGTGTTGCGGTGACCCTGACCGGGGACAGTTCGCTCTCCGGCAGACCGATGGGGCGGGTTATCGATCCACTGAGTGAAATGGGCGCGGAAATCGACTCACAGCCCGGTGGGACTGCCCCCTTGGTGCTGGCGGGTAATCAACAGCTCAAGGGCATCGACTATCAGCTGCCGATGGCCAGTGCTCAGGTGAAATCCGCCGTACTGTTAGCCGGACTCTATGCTCAGGGTGAGACCTGCGTGACCGAACCTGCGCCAACCCGGGATCATACGGAGCGCATGTTGCAGGGATTTGGCTATCGCTTACAGCGCGACGGCGCCAGAACCTGTCTTCAGGGTGGAGGTAAACTGACCGCCTGTGAAATCGATGTGCCGGCGGATATCTCTTCGGCAACCTTCTTTATGGTAGGGGCTGCGATTGCCGAGGGTTCCGAGATCAGATTGCAGCATGTGGGCATCAATCCAACCCGGGACGGTGTGATCTCGATTCTGCGCATGATGGGGGCCGACATCGAACTGCTCAATCAGCGGAAAATTGGCGGTGAACCGGTTGCTGACATTGTGGTGCGATCCAGTCCACTGAAAGGAATCGACATACCTGAGGAACTGGTGCCGCTGGCGATCGATGAGTTCCCGGCAATCTTCGTTGCGGCAGCCTGTGCAGAGGGAGAGACCCGACTGCAGGGGGCGGAAGAGCTGAGGGTCAAGGAGAGTGACCGGATTCAGGTCATGGCGGATGGATTGACATCGCTGGGGGTTCAGGCGGATCCGACCCACGACGGTATCCTCATCAAGGGTGGGCTGATCCGTGGTGGCCAGGTCGAAAGTCACGGTGATCACCGGATTGCCATGTCATTTGCGATGGCCGGACTGGTTGCCAGTGGCACCATTGAGATCGCCGATGTGGCCAATGTAAACACCTCTTTTCCCGGTTTCGTGGAGCTGGCCAGTCGCTGTGGTCTGAGCATAACTGAGGTGGCCGGGATATGAGCGGTGTTCCAGTAATCACCATCGATGGGCCATCGGGATCCGGTAAAGGCACTCTGGCGAGCCGGGTCGCGGAGACCCTTGGATGGCGCCTGCTGGACAGTGGCGCGATCTATCGGGTGCTTGGATTGGCTGTTGAACGTGCTGGAATAAGTTTCGAAAACGTAGATAAAGTCGCAGAACTGGCAAGAAATCTGGATCTTTCCTTTGAGCAGGGCAAGGTTTTGCTTGGTCAGGACAATGTGGCGGATGCAATCCGCACTGAAACCGCCGGTAATGCCGCCTCAAAAGTGGCGGCGATCCCCCAGGTGCGGCAGGCTTTGCTGGACTGGCAGCAGAGCTATGCCAAATCACCGGGATTGGTGGCTGACGGACGGGACATGGGAACAGTGGTTTTCCCCACTGCGGAAGTGAAAATATTTCTTACCGCAAGTGTGGAAGAGCGCGCGTTAAGACGTTATAAACAGTTGAAAGAAAAGGGTTTGAGTGTTAATCTCGCCGATCTTACTGATGAGATTAAAGAGCGTGATGAGCGTGATAGCGGGCGGGCAGTAGCTCCGCTCAAGGCGGCGTCGGATGCCTGGCAATTGGATTCGACACAATTTTCCGCCGACGAGGTCTATCAACAGGTCATGCAGCGCGTCTATAATGCGCTGCCTGAATTGGCGAGTTAGGTTCGGAAATTCAGTAAGTAATCAGGTGGCCGGGTGATACCCGGCTTTGTTTTAACTTTAACCCTGGTGGAACTGATCTGCTTGATCACGCTTCACCTGTGCAACAGACATGTTGCAGGAAACCCAATCCCATGACCGAAAGTTTTGCAGAATTATTTGAGGAGAGTCTCTCCAGTACCCAGCTTCGCAGCGGCGCCATCATCATTGGTACCGTTCTCGATATTACCTCTGAAGCTGTTATCGTCAATGCCGGCCTGAAGTCCGAAGGCGTCATTCCCCGTTCACAATTTCTCAACCATGCCGGTGAGATCGAAGTAGAAATTGGTGATCAGGTTGAAGTGGCCCTGGACGCTGTTGAAGATGGCTTTGGTGCCACCAGACTCTCCCGTGAAAAAGCCAAGCGCGACCAGGCTTGGAAAGTTCTTGAGAAAGCTCATGAAGCTGAAGAGACCGTCATTGGACGCATCAATGGTAAGGTCAAAGGCGGCTTTACTGTTGAACTGAACGATATCCGTGCGTTCCTGCCCGGCTCACTGGTGGATGTACGTCCAGTCCGTGATACCGCTTACCTGGAAGGCAAGGATCTGGAATTCAAAGTAATCAAGCTGGATCGCCGTCGCAACAATGTGGTGGTTTCTCGCCGTGCTGTTGTTGAGCAGGAGTACAGTGAAGAGCGGGAGAAGCTGCTCGAGAATCTACAGGAAGGCCAGGAAGTCACTGGTGTGGTCAAGAATCTCACCGATTACGGTGCATTCGTCGACCTGGGTGGTATCGACGGCCTGCTGCACATCACCGACATGGCCTGGAAGCGGGTCAAACATCCTTCCGAGGTTGTTGAGATCGGCGATGAGATCCGTGTCAAGATTTTGAAATTCGATCGGGATCGCAATCGTGTTTCACTGGGTCTCAAGCAGATGGGTGACGATCCTTGGGTTGCATTGGCACGCCGCTATCCTGAAAGCACCCGTCTGTTCGGTAAGGTTACCAACATTGCCGATTACGGCTGCTTTGTTGAGATCGAAGAGGGCGTTGAAGGTCTGGTGCATGTCTCCGAGATGGATTGGACCAACAAAAACGTTCACCCCTCAAAGATTGTCTCCCTGGGAGATGAGGTTGAGGTCATGGTTCTGGATATCGATGAAGAGCGCCGTCGTGTCTCGCTCGGTATCAAGCAGTGCAAGCCCAACCCATGGGATGAGTTTGCCGCCATTCATAAGAAGGGTGACCATGTCAGTGGCAGCATCAAGTCGATCACCGACTTCGGTATCTTCATCGGACTTGATGGCGGTATCGATGGCTTGATTCATCTGTCGGACATCTCTTGGGATGACGAAGGTGAAGATGCCATTCGCAACTTCAAGAAGGGTGATGAAGTGGAGACCGTTGTACTCTCTGTCGACCCTGAGCGTGAGCGTATCTCTCTGGGTATCAAGCAGCTGGCACAGGACCCATTTTCACTATTCGTTGCTGCCAATGAAAAAGGCAGTTTCGTCAAGGGAACCGTTGCCGAGGTTGATGCCAAGGGTGCAGTGATTGCTCTGGCCGATGGTGTTGAAGGTTATCTACGGGCTTCAGAACTCTCTCGTGACCGGGTTGAGGATGCCCGTTCCATGCTGAAGGACGGCGATGAAATTGAAGCTAAATTCATCGGAGTCGATCGTAAAAACCGTACCATTTCGCTCTCGATCAAGGCCAAGGATGCTGATGAAGAGGCTGCAGCCATCAAAGGTTACGCCAGAGATGCTGCAAGCAGCGCCCCGACATTGGGTGACTTGCTGAAGGAGCAGATGGATAATCAGGGCGACTGATAGATCCTGGAGTCTGCAATAATAAAGACTCCGAAACCGCAAATAAGGGGTTGCACTCAAGGTGCAACCCCTTACAAAACGGCGAATTGGAGAACTTACAAGAATGACAAAATCCGAACTGATAGAAATTATTGCCAAGGAGCAAAGTCATCTCGCCTACAGGGATGTTGAATTGGCTGTTAAATGTATGATTGAACATATGAGTCAATCACTTGCGTCCGGAGAGCGGATCGAGATTCGTGGTTTTGGCAGTTTCTCACTGCACTACAGACCGCCGAGAATGGGACGTAATCCCAAGACCGGTAAAACAGTCGCACTCTCAGGCAAGTACGTGCCACACTTCAAACCGGGAAAAGAGCTGCGGGATCGGGTTAATATCAACTACGCTACCGCATTGGAAGACAAGGAAGAAGAGACGGCATAAGGCTGTGCCTGTTTTGATCAAACTATGAGCCAGACTGGGCCAGTTTTTGGGCCAGTCGAAAGTGCATCTCTAGGCAGGTTTCTCTGCCATCTTCAGTTGTCTTGGGCTGATTCCAAGTCGTTGCTGAGTTGTTCCTCCAGCGTATTCAGATTGCGTTTGTGCAAAATAACATCTTCAGGAAACAGGCATTTGAATTGGCTGCCTGAACCCAACTGACTGGAGATCTGCAGTTCACCGTCATGACGCCCGATTATGTGTTTGACAATTGCCAGTCCTAGGCCGGTTCCGCCCGACTGACGGGAGCGGGCTTTATCCGCACGATAGAATCTCTCGGTTAATCTGGGAATATGTCTTTGGTCAATTCCAGGTCCGCTGTCGGCAACCGTCAGGCAGGCCTGATTATCCAAACTCTCCCAACTGATATTGATCTCAGTGCCAGGTGGAGTATGAACAATGGCATTGAATATCAGATTTGAAAAAGCACTGGTCAGCTCACTCTCTTCACCCAGCAGGCATAACTGATCATCCACCTGCAGGTTAATTGTATAGCCACCTTTTTGATCGGCCAGCAGGCGCGCCTGATCAACAATCCTAATCAGTAGTTCTGGTACTGCGATTGGCTTGTCGGATGACGGCGCCTCACCCATCTCCAGTCGGGACAAGGCAAGCAGATCATTGATGATACTGTTCATCCTTTCAGCCTGTTGGCTCATCAAGGTGAAAGGGCGTTGCTGGAACGGCAGCATCTCATTGTCTCCCAGATTCTCCAGAAAACCGGTAATCACCGTGAGTGGCGTTCTTAACTCATGGGATACGTTTGAGACAAAATCCCGGCGTGTCTGATTCAGTGTGTAGACGTCGGTAATATTCCTGATCACCACCAGACGTTGGGCCTTTTTGCCGCCAAAACGGGTGACGCGCAAAGAGACAATGATTGCCTTGTTGACCGGGGAAGGAAACTCCAGCGGTTTGGAATAGTCAGGATTTTTCAAATATTCTGCCAGATCGTCATGTTTGATCCGTTCCAGAAGTGAGAGATTTTCATCCCTTGGCCAACTGATATGGAGCAGACTATTGGCTGCCGGATTGGCCCACTCGATATTCCCGGATTTATTCAGGAGAATCAGGCCATCGGGTATTGAGCTGGTGACTTTTCTGAAACGCGAAGCGAACCGATTCAGAGTACGTTTCCGTTTGCGACTTCTCAGACGATGCCTGGATAGCTCTTTGTAGATCATACCCCAGACATCGGCAGGATAAGGTGGGGTGATTGGTTTACCGTGATGGATCAAATGGGCAAGTTTGACCAGATAGAAGCCATGTTTGGTTAGATACGCCGAAACAGCAAGCACCGCTGCGAGTGCCAGTGTGCCAGTCAAATATCCAAACGGTAAACAAACCAGCAATGCGCCTGTCAGCTGACTGATTTCAATATTGAGATAATTTCTCACGATATTTCTGATTTATTACTGGCAGGTTGTGGTGTAAACCGATATCCAACCCCACGAACGGTCTGTATGAAGCGATGGTGGTTGGAAGGTGTCAGTAATTTTCGCAGACGCCGGATGTGTACATCAACAGTTCTCTCATCCACATAGACATCATTACCCCATACATGGTCAAGAATCTGAGATCGGCTATAAGCACGTTCGGGATGACTCATGAAAAAGAACAACAGATTATATTCTGCAGGTGAGAGATGCAGGGGAGTCTCATTGGTCATTACAAGATGCTTTACCGGGTCGAGGGTCAAACCGTGAAAAGCAAACGCTTGTTGTTTTGCTGAGCCACCAGAGCGTCTTAAAACCGCATTGATGCGTGCAATCATCTCCCTGGTGGAGAAGGGTTTGGTGATGTAGTCATCTGCGCCACTGTCCAAGCCTATCACTTTATCGGCTTCATCCGCTTTTGCCGTCAGCAGGATGATCGGTGTGGAGACTGGTGATACCTGTTTCAACTCCTTGGTGAGCTCCAATCCTGATCGGCCAGGCAACATCCAATCCATCAGGATCAGATCATAGCTGTGATCTGCCAGCAGTTTCCGTGCATCCTGGGCATTATCGGCTTCGCTTAAAAAAAATCCTTTCGGTTCCAGCGCGAAACGGATCATCTCGCGAATCTCCGGTTCATCTTCTACGATTAGTATTTTCGGCATCAGGGCCCAAATGTTTGATGGTGGTCAGGAGGCGTCAGAGGCCCTCGTAGCCCCAAAAGCCAAATTGTACCGTATGGTGGCTAAATCACTTAACATTGTTTTCATATCTAGAAAGATACCCGATTAAATGGCACCTGCATTATCTGTCCAGATTGGGCCTTACGAGTTATTACTGTCTCTTTGCTCAGAGGCCTGAATAGGTTTTTTAAACTGGCAGGTTGGGATTAAGGGTACCCTCACTCTATAACTTAGGATTAAAACGTATGACATCTCTTTCAAATTATTAACTAATATAATTATCTTATTGATATTTATTGAATTAATTAATTGATATCATCTTGCAACAAGCCACTGTATCCTAGTGGTTCTAAATAAAGCGTTGGGATTACTTGTGATTCAAGTGCCCAATAGAGATAATCATAACTGGGCCAAATCTGGCGAAATTTTAAAGCAACTTCGTGGAAAGTTATCTAATTTTGGTGGCACTGCTCGTGCTGTCGGGCGTCTTCTCCGGTTCGGAGACAGCTCTGGTATCCCTATCGATGGCTCGTGCCGAGGCATTGTACAAGGAGGGTAGAAGTGGCGCTCATGCTCTCTACATCCTGAAAAAAGACCCCAGCCGTATGCTGATCACGATTCTGATCGGCAACAATGTGGTCAATATCGCTGCCTCCGCCATCGCCACGGTGATTGCAACAGACTACTTCGGCGATAGTGGCCCAGGCATTGCGGTCGGTGTGCTGACCATCGTGATACTGATTTTTGGCGAGATTACCCCGAAGAGTCTGGCAACCCGTTTCTCTGAACGCATCTCACTCGCAATAGCACCCCTCATCTACGGGTTCATGCGCTTGATCTACCCGCTGGTCTGGCTGTTTCTGCAGTTTACCAACTGGGTACAATCCTCAACCAAAGCGATGGATGATCCGCTGATCACTGAGTCAGAGGTGATCACACTGATCGAGCATGGTGAGGAAGAGGGTGTCATCGACACCGATGAGCGGGAGATGATCGAGCGTATCTTCAGCTTCAATGACCTCAAGGCAGAGGATGTGATGACACCCAGGCGTCAGGTGTTTCGTCTCGATGGTAGTCGCACCCTAAGGGATGTGCTACCGAATATCCTGACCGAAGGTTACTCACGAATTCCGGTCTACCACGACGACCCGGATGAAATCGTCAGTGTGATCATTCTGCGGGACCTGATCGGCATCATTGCCAAGGGGGAGTTGGATGTGGAACTCAGTGAGTTGGGTCAGGAACCCCTGTTCACCTCAGCCATCACACCGATCGATGAGTTGATTCGAATCCTGAAGAATAAGAGTACACATCTGGCCGTTGTAGTCGATGAGCATGGTGCGATGGTGGGAGTCATCTCACTTGAGGATATGCTGGAAGAGCTGGTGGGTGAAATCTACGACGAAAGTGATGAAAAGCCCGATGATCTGCTGGTACTGGACGACAGTAATATCCTGGTGAAGGGGACAGCTGAATTACGTGTCGTTGAGGAGTTTTTCTCCATCGATATTCCGGGAAAGCCAACCGACACAATCAACAGATGGTTACTCGAGCATACTGAGCGGATACCGGCAAAAGATGAAAAATTTGAGCTTGATGGTCTGATGGTACGAGTTGAAGATGCATCCACGCGACGAATTCACCAGGTGATTCTAAGTCGAACAGACAAAACCGAAGAAGATCAGAGTGAGGACCTGCAGACTGAGTCCTGAG
>JAHRHW010000500.1 GCA_019100305.1 Candidatus Thiodiazotropha taylori
GATGCCTTACCGCCTGCAGGTCCCGCTCGCCGGAACGAATTGGACCAAGTCCGAACATGATCCAGCAGGTCGATGTACCCGTCACTTTGGCGATGATCTCGATATCGCCTGGATGGGGCATGGAGTAACCGGCTTCATACCAGGAGAGCCGGTTTACCGGCCACTTCGGCAACTTCTCCCTGAATGCCTTGGCTGTCTTGAAACCAGCCATTTTGCGGGCCTGTGATATGCGCTTACCAATCTTAACTGCAACCGGATCTTTACTGCGTGATTGTCGCTCTGAATTATTTTTTGTCATATGCAAAATTTACTCTTGCAAAATAAGAGATCAGCATTATACTTGCGCACCAAGTTATGGGAAGCGTCCGTTCGACTGTCGCTTCTCTCACATCAAATGAAACGGAAACTGATTATGTATTTATCGGGCTTACGCAACATCGAAACACCGGCATCCCTGGAAACAGGGTCTGCTTGCGTGACTGCGTATGCAGAAAAACTACAAGCCGTCAGCTTGCTGCTTAACTGCAGGGACATAACAGGTATGACCTGACGCCTACACCGCAAATCAACGGGAAGGTGTCATGAACTACTGACACCTTCCGGAATAACCCCCGGTTGGTGAAAACCCCGGGGGTTTTTTATTGCCCGGGGAAATCCGCGGCTGAATTCCGGGTGCTCTTTAACAACGAGGAAACCGATCAATCCTTGCCCCGTGTTTGGACAAGGTTTATGGCCGCTTGGGGCCAGTACCAAGCAAGCCTCGTCCCCCCTCGTTCTCGGTTACGGGCCGGGAATGGTCACCTGTCCGACCAGGGACAAGAGGTAGTACCGTTGTTCAAGTCGAATCAATTGTCGACAAGCACAGCCGTTCAGTGCCAGGGGAGAAGTACCAACGGATGCCCGAAGCACCGGTCCGCTGACAAAGGGTGAGCGGACCAATTTGTGTGAGGTAACAACCCCTCACTTCAATACCAAGAAGATGCGACGCAAACGGACGGAATGTCTGACTGTGTCACGCGGTCTCGAAGATATCCTCAAGGATAGACAGAAGATCATTGTTTAACCGAATCACCCGGCCATTAGGCTGGTTGCATAAATCAATCTAACGGGAGTCGATTATGTATAAATTTTCAACCTTAACCCGCCAACCAATCTGCACCTCAGCAACCAAGGAGAGCGAGCATGGAGCAGAACGACTTAAAGGAGCTGTTGGCCTGTCTGCCTAAAGAGAGAACCCTCTATGCCTATTGTCAGGATTACTATGCGGTGCAACTGCTGCAGATTGCAGCGGAGAAGCACCTGTCGATTCAAGCAATAAAGGGTTCCAACTTTAGCCGACTGCTGAACAAGCCATCGATAACCTCGCTACTCAGCAGCTGTGGCAATGGTTCTATCAGCAGCGAACTGTTGAGCAGCTATTGGCAGGAGCCCGGCACCACCTTCCTGCTTACCACCGGTATCTGGGGCAGCAAATCCGACCGGTATGCACAGACCTCCAGGCCCGGCATCAATCTGGTGCTGCGTCTGAATTTCAACCATCAGCACGACCAGATATTTCGTCAATCGATCCACCCGGTTGGGGATGGCGTATTCAACAACTGGGGGCATCCGGTACTGCAGCGGGGCGATCGCAGCTACTACCGGGAGACCTTGGCCTGGTCGCGACTGGATATCGATCTTCAACTGGGCGAAGTACTGATCGAAGAGATCCAGAGCGACTGGGTCAGAGACGTCAACTGGCTGAACAAGTGGCGTCAGTGCTGCGCAACTGATGAGCATCCCATGCATTGCTACAGCTTCAATACCACCGCCGCAATGGCCGGTCGTTACCTGAAATTTGTGCAACCGCTGCTGAAGCAGTGGAGTCAGGCGATGCTCGCGGCAACCATCGACTTTATCCATCGGGAACTGGGAGTGAAACGCATCTGGTTCCACAGCTGGGAAGTGGGTAACTACCTGAAGCGTATCAAAGGCAGCTATGCACCACCCAGGTCACTCTACACCAGCCTGCCAAAGCAGTTCTGTTTCGAACTGACAGATCAGTTGCCGGCTCTGTTGAGTGATAAACGGACGACCAAACGTCTACGTCGGGGAAAAATATCGCCCCGTTTTTATAAATTGGAACTATAAAGGAAGATGACTATGCCTATTCTACAAACACTCAATACAGGAAAGGTACCGGTCCACATCTGGACCGGCGATACGGAATCCACAGCACTCAA
>JAHRHW010000501.1 GCA_019100305.1 Candidatus Thiodiazotropha taylori
CTCTCCCAGGCTTACAGTCCAGAGTTAAACCATGCTTCAGCACCAGGCTGCAAGCAGGTTACTGAACTATTCAAAAACACCCACATCCAGATTCAACAGCAATCCTTTTTCAACCTGATCAAATTTCAGGATGGCCACACCCTGATGATCCTTCAGGAACTCCTCTGCATCGGCCTGACTCTCCAGGGGGATCAACTCATGCCCCATCGGACCCAGCACATCCGAACCGATCACATAATAGGCACTTCTGGCATCGATACGGGCCAGACTGTAGTACTCGGTGACAGCGATACGATCGATCTCACCGGCCTGATGATCGGGCGCCCACTTCTGCAGATCGAAAAGATACTTAAAAAGATCCTTAGCGCCATCGAAATGGTGGGCATGACCATCCTTGTAGAGTACCGTACCGATCCATTCAGGGTATTTCGCAACAAACATGCCGCACACCGGGCAGGTATCCTTGGGACCGGGTTTGGGGAGTTCCTGAGACTGAAGAGCTGGTAGATGCATTAGCCAGCATGCAAATATCAACCATATGGCACTGCACCGTTTCAACCACTCTTTTTTCATACTCATGGATCTGTCATTCATTAAAATAGAGTTCATTTTAACGACTTGCAGATTAAGTGGCTCAAACGGCGCGTCTTGAATCCAACCGTAAAAATCAGATTGCTGTGCCAACCACCACTTGGCACAGCATGTCTCCCATCAACCCTTTTGCTGCTTCATCTTTTGCACCATTTTCTTGCGTCGATCCGCACGCTTTTTACGAACCATCATGGTGTCCTTGGCCATTCCCGCATAGGCTTCGCTCAATGCCTCATCGAAATTTGCCAGAGTGCCCCCCTTTTCCGCCTGAATCGCTTTTGCCTGATCAGCGGAAGCGAAGGCCATTTTGCTTCGGGTGGTCATGGTACCTTTCAGCTTGGCGCCGATCAGATAGCTCGCCTCATCCACATTGACCAACGGTTTGATCTCACCCTCGGCACCGAAATCCGCCGCATAGATCGCCTTCGGACCACGATCGATATTCAGGGAGAGACTGATCGCCAGACAGTGGATGGAACAGGTGGCATCATCGTAGTGGACCAGATGGCGGCTATGGTGCCACTTGGTGCGATCCATACCGCAGTAGGGACACTTGGCATATTTCGCCAGTTCATTCTCCAGAGGAGTGGCATCCGCTGCTGTCTTGGGAATAAACTGCAACGGTGTACCATCCCCATCACAACTGCCCCCCGTTGCTTCGACCCAGCCTTTGCCCGGCACCATGACACCAACACCCTGACCTGCCAACGCGCCACCCGCAAGACCGGTTAACCCGGCAGCCGACATCAGCTTCAGCAGATTTCTGCGTTCCTTGTTACTCGTTTCACTCATCGATCTACTACTCCTCTTCTACTTAAACATAAACAGCGGTATTAGCCATGGAATGAACTTGAACCGCGCAACAATCCCTGAACAAAGCCCCGCATGCTGGCGGTCACTACGCACCCAACCGATGGATCTACCAATTGGCCAATCCACGCATGATGTCGTAAAAAACCACCCCTTCATAAACTGTCCACAGCCCAAGGGCGACTACAAGCACGCCAGCCAAGCGGGCAAGTGCAGCGCGGAAAGTTTTGCCGACATAACCACCCAGCAGACTGACCGTGACCATGGAAGGCAGGGTTCCAGCACCGAAACTCAACATCAGCAGCCCTGCAGTCAACGGATCGGCGGTGGATACCGCTTTCACCGCAACGGAGAAAACCAGGCTGCACGGTACCAGACCATTGAGCAGACCGACCGTGACAGTTGAGACTGAGACCGACCTGCTCAGACTGTTTAATGGAACCACATGTGAGACCGGCTTAGCCTTTACGAGACTGTTGAGTGATACACCCAATAGATTCAATCCCAGCAACACAACCAGACCCCCGGCAAGAATCATCAGCAGTCCCTGCGCTTTTCCGACAATGCCACTCTGCACCAACACCTGACCGACAACGGCACCACCGATACCCAGCACTGCATAAACCCCAATCCGCAGTGTGTGGTATGTAAGCAGATGGCGTAATCGCACGCTGGGTGCAAAATGGATAAAGAATCCCGCATTGATGCCACTGCACATTCCGAGGCAGTGAAAGCTGCCGAGAATGCCGGTTAGAAATGCCACCCCGAGGGTCAACTCAGCACTCATATCAACTC